>JBAXES010000392.1:0-4664 GCA_037140315.1 Chloroflexales bacterium | reverse complement strand
TGGTGGAGGAGTGGGGCCGCCCGGTGCTGCTGATCGAGCGCGGCGAGCAGACGTCACGCGGGTCGGCCCGCTCGGTGCCGGGGTTCAGCATCATCGACGCGCTCACCGCGTGCAAGGATCTGTTCGAGCGCTTCGGCGGCCACTCGGCGGCGGCGGGCTTCACGATCGCCAATGAGCACATCCCCGAGCTTGACGCGCGGCTCCAGGCGATCGCGGCCGCGCAGCTGACCGACGAGATGCTCCAGCCGAGCCTGCGGGTCGACGCCGAGGTGGGGCTCAGCGACCTGGGCTGGGATCTGCTGGCCGACCTGGCCCAGCTGGAGCCGTTCGGCCAGGCCAACCCCCAGCCCACGCTGATGAGCGCCGGGGTGCAGGTGGTGGACGCCCGCCCGCGCGGCGCCGACGGCCAGCACCTGCGGCTGCTGCTGCGCAAGGACGGCGGGGCCACCTACGAGGCGATCGCCTTCCGCCTTGGCCACCTGGCCGACGCCCTGCGCCGCAGCCCGCACGTGGATCTGCTCTACACCCTGGAGGCCAACGAGTGGAACGGCGAGCGCAAGCTCCAGCTGAACGTAAAAGATTTCCGGCGCGCGTAGGGGCGTAGCAGCAGCCAGCATGCGCTGGCCGCTACGCCCCTACGCGCCGCCCCGCTCGTCCTGGGTCTTGATCCGTCCGCCCTCGCGGGCGCACACCAGGGCCTCGACGCACGCAGGGTCGAACTCGGGGCCGGCGGCCGAGCGCAGGATGGCGATGGCCTGCTCAGCGGTGCGGGCCGGGCGGTAGGGGCGGTGGCTGGTGATCGCGTCGAAGACATCGGCGACGGCGACGATGCGCCCGATGCGCGTGATCTCATCGCCCTTGAGCCCGGCGGGGTAGCCGCGGCCATCGAGGCGCTCGTGGTGCTGCGAGAGGGCCTGCCACGAGTTCTCCAGTAGCTCCAGGTCGAGCAGGCCGTTCTCGCGCAGAAACTCCAGGCCGTAGGTGGGGTGCTTGCGCATCTGGCGGAACTCGGCCTCGCTGAGGCCCTTGCGCTTCTTAAGGATGCGGTCGGGCACGCGGATCTTGCCCACATCGTGGAGCTTGCTGGAGATCCGCACCCGGTAGATATCCTGGCTGGGCAGGCCGAGCTCCTGGGCGATCGCCACCGAGAAGTCGCTCACGCGCTGGCTATGGCCGCGGGTGTACGGGTCCTTCAGGTCGATCGCGCCGGTGATCGCGTCGATGATCCGCGTGAAGAGCTTGTCGGTCTCCTCGTAGAGCCGGGCCAGCCGGATCACCGTGGCGGCCTGGTTGGCCAGCGACTCGAACAGGCTGATGTCGTCGGCGGAGAAGGGGCGGTTGCCGATCGGGTTGAGGGCCTGGGCACCGCCGATCACCTGCTCCTCAACCTCGCCGCGCTCGCCGCTGAGGATGATCTTCGGGGCGCGCATGGGCACGCAGAGGATGGCCCGCGTCCGAAAGCCGCTCTGCACGTCGATGTTGCGGTAGAAGCGCTTGTCCTGGCTGACGTCGTTCACCACCACCGTCTCGCCGGTGTCCACGACGTGGCCAATGATGCCGTGGCCGGAGGGCACGCGGCTGGCGTGCATATGCTCGCGCTTCGCGCCGGTGGCCAGGTGCAGCACCAGGTCGTCGTTCTGAGCGTCGCGCAGCCAGATCGAGGTGGCCTCCACGCCCAGCAGATCGCAGGCGTGGCTCATGATCCGGTTCAGCAGGGTGTCGCTGTCCAGCGTCGTGGTGAGGTTCGAGATAATCTCGACGAGGGCCTGCTGGCGCTTGGCGCGGCGCTGGGCCTCCTCAAGCAGGCGCGTCTTCTCGACTTCCGTCACCAGCCGCGAGCAGAGCAGCTCGATCAGCGCCAGCTCGTCCGGGTCGTCGCAGGCGTTGGCGGACAGGTTAAAGAGCTGGACGACGCCGATCGGCTTGCCGCGCAGCATGAGGGGCACGCAGTACATGGTGCGCAGGCGCATGCCGGCGAGCTCGCCGGTGGCGCGGTCCCAGCGCGGGTCGCTGGCGACATCGCCGATGAAGAGGGGCTCGGTGCTGCGCAGAGTCACACCGGCCACGCCGCGGTCGGCGTCGATGCGCGCGCCCACCAGCCGCAGGCTGGCGGCGCTGCCATGCACCACCTTAAACTCCAGCTCGTGCGTCGTCGCGTCGTAGAGGTAGAGGGTCCCGGCCTCAGCCTGGGTGATGCTGATCAGCAGCCCGAGCATCTGGTCGAGCAGGGCGTCGAGCTCAGTGCTGGCGGCGATCTGGTTTGCGCGCTGGATCACCTCGATGTACTGCTGGAGTCGGCTCTGTTGGGCTGTCAATGCTGCCCCCTTCACTGGTAGCGCGCCTGGGCGAGGGCGCGCACGTAGCGGGCCAGTTCGACCGGGTCGCCGGCGAGGGCCACCGGCATGCCAACCGCCTCGGCGATCTGCTGCGGGCTCTGCTCATCGATCGTGCGCGTGCCCTGGTAGTCGAACATCACCCGGGGCAGGATGGCCCGCGTACACCCGCTGGTGTGCAGGGCTGGGATGACATCCTGCGCGGTGAGCAGCCCGCTGACTGTGACCATCTCGCCGAAGAACAGGTTCTCCACCGGGAGCACGCGCACCGTCAGGCCGGCGATCTTGCTCAGCCGGGCGGCGACCTGCTCCATCATCGGGCCGACCAGGGTGCCGCAGACTAGGGCCAGGCTGGTCGGCTGGGGGATGCGCGCGGGCAGGCGGCGCTTGGCCTTCGCCCAGCCGTCGAGGAAGTCGCGCACCATGCCGACGCCGTTGGAGTACTGGGGCATGTCGTCGTAGAAGTCGGCGGCGGGAGTCTCGCGGCCGGCGAGGATGTAGAGCTCGTCGCTGGGGTAGACCAGGGTCACGCCCAGGTCGCGCTGGGAGGCCTGGCTGAAGGGCAGGATCAGGTCGATCACCGCCGCAGACTCCGCCCCGGTGTAGCAGCGCATGGGCACATCGGCGGCCGCGCCCAGGCGCGAGCAGAAGCCGAGGGCCGGGTCGTGCAGGGGGGCGGGGTCCGAGGTCTGGCTCCCAGAATCCCACAGCGGCTGGCGCTCCCAGTTGGTGTCGATCCAGTCCGGCGACTCGTGGACCTCGATGGCGGCGCGGATCGACTTCGGGGCCTTGCCCTCGAAGCGGTACTTGGTGAGGCCGACCGGCACCACCGCGATCGACTGGACGATCGGGTAGAGCGCGGCCAGGTCGGCGATGCTCTGGCGCAGCACCTCGCCGTCGTTGACCTGGGGGCAGACGACGATCTGGGTGTGGACGGCGACGCCCAGGCTGCCGAGGCGGCGGATCTGCTCGCGCACGTCGGGCACATCGCGCTTGCCCAGCATGATCGCGCGCCAGGCCGGGTCGGTGGCGTGGACGCTGATGTTCATCGGCGAGAGGTGCTGCCGCCCGATGCGCTGCCAGTCCTCCTCGGTCAGGTTGGTGAAGGTGACGAAGTTATTGTAGATGAACGACAGGCGGAAGTCGTCATCCTTCAGGTAGAGCGTCTTGCGGAAGCCCTTGGGCATCTGGGTGAGGAAGCAGAAGGGGCACTTGTTGTTGCAGGTGCGCAGCCGGTCGAAGAGCGGCTCGTCGAAGTCGACGCCCAGATCTTCGTCGGGGTCCTTCTCGATCTCGTAGATGGCCTCGTCGCCGGCGGCCGAGCGCACGAGCGCCTCGACGCGCTCGTCGGCGATGGCGAAGCGGTAGTCGATCACATCGCGCAGGCGCTGCCCGCCCACGGCCACGAGGGTGTCGCCGGGCTGGATCCCCAGCTCGGCGGCGATGCTGCCGGGCCGGACGGCGCTGATCAGGCCGCCCTCCCCGGTGATATGCTTCACGTCGGGCTGATATTCCACGGGATATGCTGGTGGGCTAGGCGCCTGCGCGCGTGCGACCGGCGGGTGGTATTGGTTCGCTAGTACGATGTTAGATTATTATACCATGCCGTATTAGGCGGGGTATATTAGGAATTTGACATATTATGTGTGACCGCACCGGAGGTTAGGATGCCGACTCAGATCACTGCGGGCCTGTGGGTGTTTCCGAGCCGCTCGATGGCCTACAACGCCGGCGTGTTCCTGCGCGCCGGCCAGGCGCTGCTGATCGACCCGGGGCCGCACCCGGATGAGACGGACGCGATCGCCGCCTTTGTGGCCGATCATGCGGCGACGGTGGCGGCGATCGTGCTGACCCACAGCCACTGGGATCATATCCTGGGGCCGGAGCGGCTGCCGCCGGCCCCGCTGGTGGCCCAGGCCCGCTACCCCGAGACGACTGCGCGTGATGGCGACGGGATCGTCGCGCAGGTGATGCGCTGGGACGGCCAGCACGGCCGCCTGCGTGCGGCCCCGTTTGTCATCCCGCAGCCGGGGCAGCTGGTCGGCGCTGCGGGCGAGCTTGAGATCGGCGGGGCGCGGCTCGCGCTGACGCACATCCCCGGCCACGCCAACGATCAGCTGGCGATCTTCGCGCCTGACGAGGGCTGGCTGTGGGCGGCCGACACTCTGAGCGACCTGGAGATCCCCTTCGTGAGCGAGTGCCTGGCCGACTACGAGCGCACCATGGGGCTCCTGGCCAGCGTGCCGGCCGGCGTGGCGGTGCCGGGCCACGGCAGCCCCGCCGCCACCCCGGCCGACATCGCTGCCCGGGTCGCGGAGGTCGGGGCGTGCC
>JBAXES010000391.1:0-4670 GCA_037140315.1 Chloroflexales bacterium | reverse complement strand
GACAAAGATGACCTGGGCGCTGGCGCCGTCCTCGACCCGGCCCTGAGCCTGCGGGTCGGACATGTCGCGCCCGCGGCCGACGAAGGCCGCCCGGTCGCTCTCGTACTGGGTCGCGCCGAGGGCGTGGCCGCGCACGTTCACGCTGTGGACGAGCCAGGGGCGGGATGCGCCGGGGGCGCGCGGGCGGCGCGAGGCCAGCAGCGCGTCGTGCGCCGCGCTGAACTCGGTCTCGATGAACAGGTTCGAGAAGGCCGGGTGGGCCTCGTCGGCGGCGGGCGGGGCCAGCGCCACCTCGCTGTAGCTGGTCAGCTCCAGCTCGCGCGGCGCGGCGGTGAGGTTCGTCAGCGTGACCCGGCGCAGCTCGGCGTTATCCTCGGGCGAGACCACCACCTCCATCCACGTGTCGATCCCCGCCACCTGCTGGCGCACCTCGGCCTTGTCGAGCCCGTAGGTCACCTGGTAGGCCTGGAGCTTATGCCGGGTTGGCTGGTAGAAGGTGGACCAGACGGTGCCGCTGCGCGCGTCGCGGATGTAGATGGAGCTGCCCCAGCTGTCGCGGGTGACATCGGAGCGCCAGCGGGTGACGGCCAGATCATCGAAGAAGCTGCCGCCGCCGCCGGCGTTGGTGAGCATCACGCTGTAGCGGCCGTTGGAGAGCAGGTGGGTGTAGGGGACGGCGGTGAAGGGCGTGGCGAACTGGCGCGGCAGCGGGGGCGCGGCGAAGGCAATCTGCGGGGCGCGGGCCGTTGCGCGGACGGTCTGGCTTGGCCGGGCCTGCGGCACCCGCTCCTGGAGCAACATCTCAGCCGATTGGACGAGGGGCTCGGCGTGGAAGCGCCGCTGCATCACGTCGCGGTGCAGGGTATTGGCCAGAGCCAGCAGGCTCATGCCCTGGTGGTGGGCCATAAACGAGCGGACGATCACCCGGCGCTGGCCGGGCGGCAGCCGGCTCGGGGTGTAGTCGGCCGCCTCGTACATCCCGTAGGCCCCGAGCATACCGTCGGCGATCAGCGCGCGCAGGTTGGCGAGCGCGTCGACGGGTCGCACCGGCAGGGCCAGCATGGTGGCGTAGGGGGCCACCACCAGGTCGTCGTCGAGGCCGCTCTTCAGCCCCAGGCCGGGCACGCCAAAGGCGTGGTACTGGTAGTTCATCGCCACATCGCGGGCGTTGTAGGCCGACTCGGAGATGCCCCAGGGCACGCTGTGATCTTTGCCGTAGGCGATCTGGCGGGCCACTGCGGCGGAGTACGTCGCGTCGAGCAGCGTCTCGGGGTAGCGGCGCATCAGGAGCAGCGGCATGAGGTACTCGAACATGGTGCCGCTCCACGAGAGCAGGGCCACGTGCATGCCCACCGCCGTGAGGGCGCGCCCCATGCGGAACCAGTGCTCCTGCGGCACATCGCCCCTGGCGATCGCCAGGAAGCTGCACATGCGTGACTCGGAGGCCAGCAGGTCGTAGAAGGAGGTATCGCGCCGGCTCTCGGCCACGCTATAGCCGATCGCGAACAGGTGACGCCGGTCATCATAGAGGAATCCGAACTCCATCACCTCGACCTGCTCGGCGCAGATGCGGGCGATGCGCTCGTGGCGGGCCAGCAGCTCGACGGCGTTTGGGTCCCCGGCGTCGGCCAGATCGCCCAGGGTCGGCGGCCCGCCCTGATGTCGCGCCGCCGGCACCAGGGTGTCGAGATCCTCCAGCAGGCTGCGGGCCTGAGCGCCAAGCCGCGCGGCCCACTCGGCGGCCGGCCCGGCCACATGGAGATCCTCCGCCCACGCCACGACATCGCCCATCAGCTCGCGGTAGCCGCCGACCGTCTCCGGCACATTCTGGAGCAGCGCCGCCAGGGCCGCGACGGCCCGGCGGGCGCCCGCCGACTCGGCGATCTGCCCCTCCAGCAGGGCCAGGGTGTCGGTCAGGCCGGCGATTGCCTGCGGGCCGATCAGCGGCTGATCGCGCAGGGCGAGGTAGCCCTGGCGCAGGGCCAGCATAGAGCCGGCCAGGTTGCCGCTGTCCACCGTCGAGACGTAGGCCGGCGGCAGGGGCGCGAGGGTCTGCGTATCGTACCAGTTCAGCAGGTGGCCCTCGTATCGCTCCAGGCGATCCAGCGTCACGATCACCCGCTCGGTGCGCGTGGTCAGCTCGCACACCCCGATGTAGCCAAAGTCGTGGGCGGCCAGATCGGCGAGCAGCTGGAGGCCAATGTTGGTCGGCGAGGTGCGGTCGGCGATCACCGGCTGCGGCGTCTCCTGGAAGTTGTCGGGGGCCAGGAAGTTCGCCTCGGCGCGCACGAAGCGCTCGAAGAAGGCCCAGGTGCCGCGGGCCAGCCGCCGCAGCAGCAGCTGATCCTCGGCGCTGAGCGGCAGGGGCTGATCGATGTGGGGCTGATCGAGCCACGCGGCGAGGGCCGGCGCGGCGAGCCAGTCTGCCAGCACTGGCAGCGCGACAAGGGCGTCGGCGTTGCGCCGGCCGTAGAGGGCAGCCAGGGCCACACCCGGGGCGATCAGCGACCCGCCCCGGCGCAGCATCGGCGTGTGTGATCGCTGGAGCCGATCCTGAGACTGGGCGGCCGTCTCCCACTCAAGCAGGTTGCGCTGCGTGGCCAGCAGGCGCGTCAGCGTGCGGACGATCGCATCGATGTTGAGCACGGCCTGGTCTGGCAGAAAGGCTGTGTTGAGGATCAGGCGCTGCGCGCTCAGCTGAAGCTCGCTCCCCCTGGCCCGTAGCGCGCCCAGGTTGCGCGGGTCTAGCGCGACGGCGCGGGCGGCGGCGGCAAGGTCGAAGGCCAGGGGCGCGGCCAGATGCGCGAGGGCCAGGGCCGTCCAGGCCAGCGGGCGACCGGGCAGCCAGCGCCAGCCCGCCAACAGCAGCGCGATCGTCGCCGGCGGGGTGAGGCTGCGCCGCAGGTTATCGTAGATCTTGTAGCGGGCGATCACCGACAGCAGGTTCGGCCGCCAGCCCGTGCGACCGGGCGTGCGCGGCAGCAGCCACGCGCTGATCTGCCAGTCGCCGCGCACCCAGCGGTGCTGGCGGGCAGCCCACGCGGCGTAGGTCGTCGGGTAGCTGTCCACCACCTCCACGTCGCTGAGCAGCCCGGCGCGGGCGTAGAGGCCCTCGATCAGATCGTGGCTCAGCAGCGTGTTCTCGGGGAAGCGCCCGTGCAGGGCCGCCCGCAGGGCGACCGGGTCGTAGATGCCCTTGCCGGCATAGATGCCCTCGCCGAACAGATCCATGTAGGCGTCCGAGACGGCGGTGGTGTACGGGTCGACGCCGACATTGCCGGCGAAGACGCGGGCGAAGCGGCTGGCCGTGGCGCTGGGCAGGTCGATGCCGACCCGCGGCTGGAGGATGCCGTAGCCCTCGACCACCCGGCCGGACACCGGGTCAAACTGGGCCTGGTTGAGCGGGTGGGCCATGGTGCCGATCAGGGCGTGCCCGACATCGCGCGGCAGCTGCGTGTCGGCGTCGAGGGTGATCACATAGCGCACCCGCTCCAGCACGCCCATATCGCCGACCATCGCGGCGTAGGAGGTCTCGCGGTCGCCGGCCAGCAGGGCGTTGAACTCGTCTAGCTTGCCGCGCTTACGCTCCCAGCCCATCCAGACGCCCTGCAGCTCGTTCCAGATCCGGCGGCGGTGCAGCAGCAGGAAGCGCTCCGGCCCGTGGCGCTCGGCGAGCTGGCGCATGCGCTCGGCGGACGCCCCCAGCAGCGAGGCGTCCTCGGGCATATTCTCCTCGGGCGCGTCGGCGAAGTCGGTCAGCAGGGCGAAGTGCAGGTTCTGGTCCTGGTTGGCCAGGGCGATCACCTCCAGCCCGTCGAGCAGCCGGCCGACGCTGTCGGGGGTCAGCAGCAGCGTCGGCACGACTACCACCGTGGTCAGCTCGGCGGGGATGCCCGCGGCGAGATCCAGGCGCGGCAGCACGCGCGGCGGCAGCATCTTGGTGACGGCGCGGTTCACTAGCTCGGAGGCGAGGGCGCTGGCGGGGATGAGCGCGAGGGCGGTGCCGAGCATGGCGCGCCCAAGGGGGCGGCCCGCCCCCTCCCCCGGGTTGCCGTACCATCTTGTATCGGGCCTCCCCGCTCCCGCCGCAGCGGGAGCGGGGCCGGGGGTGCGGGCCTTCCCCCCCCCCAGCCGCCGCCCGGCGGCCACAGTGGCCGCAGTGGCCCCGCCAATTGCGCCCAGGTAGAACACAGTCGGGTGATCGCAGACGACGCGGCGCAGCAGCTCGGCGGGGGCCGGGCGGTAGCCAAGCTCGGCCTCAAACGCGGCGCGGCCCTTGTCCACCAGGTAGTAGCCGATATGACGCCTACGCAGATCCTCGCCGGGGGCAGCTGCGGCGCGCGCGATCAAACGCCGAGCCACCTCGTGCTCGCTTAGGTTCGTGCGGCTCGCCAGATCCTCAACCGCGTGCCGGTAGGTGTCGCGGGTGGCGAAGGTGCTGCGCTCGTAGGCCCCCGCCGGATCGCGGCCCAGCAGCCGCTCAACCTGGCACACCTGCTCGAACCAGTCGGGCCAGTCGAGGGCGCTCAGGGCGCGCATGCTGCCGATCGTGTTGCCGACGGCGACCTGGTTGGCGGCCTGGCGCTGGTGCTCCTCGTGGACAAGGGACTCGACCGTCTCGTGCGGCGTGATCGGCTGGGTCTCCAGCCAGGTCACCAGCCGGCCGATGT
>JBAXES010000390.1:0-4679 GCA_037140315.1 Chloroflexales bacterium | reverse complement strand
CAGCAGCACCGTGTCGGAGCTGCCGAAGAACTCGCTGTCGAAGGTGTCCCAGGCGAAGGTGTAGGCCTGCCCCGCCGCGGGCGCGCTCAGGCCGCCGAGTGGCCCGTTCGCCGAGGCCGCCGGGCGCCAGCTGCCGCCCCCGTCGAGCGAGTAGAACCCGCGCACCGCGCCGACCATGTTGCCCTGGCGGTCGGCCAGGCTGAAGCCCACGCTGATCGTGGAGGTCGCGATGATGCGGGCGGTGGAGAGCATGCCGCCGGCGGGCGTGTCCGGCTGGCGCAGCGCCACCTGCGCCGGGGTGTCGGTCGGCGTGCCGATGCCGTCCAGGCCGCCGAGGAAGATATCGCCGTGGGAGTTGAAGTTCCCCACCGCCAGGTCGAGGTCGCCATCGTGGTCGGCGTCGCCAAGGGCCACGCTGCGCGTGTCAAACAGCGGGTTGGTCTGCCACGTCGGGTCGAGCGTGAGCTGGCCGCCGTTATTGCGGTAGAGCTGGCTCGACTGCAGGGCGTTGCCGACGATCAGGTCGAGGTCGCCGTCGCCGTCGATGTCGCCGAGGGCGGCCGATGTGGCGCTGGTCGGCGCGGGGAACCACGACGTGTCGAGGGCGAGCGCGCCCCCGGTGTTGCGGTAGAGCTGGCTCGGCTGGCCCCTGGCGACCTGGATCAGGTCGAGGTCGCCGTCGCCGTCGATGTCGCCCCAGACCAGACCGGTGGCGCGGCTGTCCGCCGTCGACTGCCACGCGCCGCTGTCCAGCGCGAGCGCGCCGTTCGTGTTGCGGTAGAGCTGCCCGGCGCTCGACGGATTGCCGAGCGCCAAGTCGAGGTCGCCGTCGCCGTCCACGTCGCCCCAGGCGACCGCCCGCGTGTCCGTCCCGGCGCTGGCGGCGAGGGGCGAGGCGTCAAATGCGGGTCCGGTGCCGGTGCATGTGCCGGCGGCGTCCGGGCTGCACCGGCTGACACGGTTGAGGTAGAGGGTGCTGCCGGCGGCACCCTGGCCGCCGACGGCCAGGTCGAGGGTGCCGTCGCCGTCCACATCGCCCCAGGCCAGGCTGGTGAAGCTGGCGCTCGGGCTGGTCACATCAAGCAGCTTGACGCCGCTGATGCTGCCGCCGACGTTCGCGTAGATCACCAGCCGCGTGCCGGCGATGATCGCCAGGTCGAGCAGGCCATCGCCGTTCGCGTCGCCCCAGGCCAGCGCCTGGGCGTCGAGGTTATCGCCTCCGGACCCGTCTTGCCAGATCGGCGCGGAGTCGAACCCGCCGGACAGCCCGCAGGCCTGGGGCGACGGGGCGCATGTGGTGTTGCGCAGCACCTTGCTCTACCCGCCCCCGGCGGCGATGGCCAGGTCGAGGTCGCCGTCGCCGTCCACATCGCCCCAGGCCACCCCGCGCGTCGGGATGAGCGCGGGCGGCGGGTAGCTCCAGCTTGACGGGGCCAGGTTAAGCCCGGGGCTCAGGGCGTTCTGGTAGACCAGCGCGGGCTGGCTCTCGTTGCCGAGCGCCAGATCGAGGCTGCCGTCGCCGTTGATGTCGCCCCAGGCCACGCTGGTCGTCTTCAGCGTGGCCGAGGTCGTCCAGTCGGCGTCGAGGGCCAGGAAGGTCGGGGAGCCCTGGCTATTCCGGTAGAGCTGGCTGGGCTTGCCCTGGTTGCCGACGGCCAGGTCGAGGTCGCCGTCACCGTCCACATCGCCCCAGGCCAGGCTGCGGGTGTTGACGTTCGCCGCCGCCGTGAAGGTCGCCGCGCTAGAGATGCCGGCCCCCGCCACGTTCAGAAACACCTTGTTGGGGAGGCCATTATTGCCGACGGCCAGGTCGGGCAGGCCATCGCCATTCACATCGCCGAGGGCCACGGCGCTAGCCTGGTCGGTGCCCGACGGCGCCCAGCTGTCGAGGGCGAAGGACGCGCCGGCGCACAGCGCCCCGTCGGACAGCGTGCAGTTCCGGTAGATCTGGCTCTGCTCGCTGCTATTGCCCAGGACGATGTCGAGGTCGCCGTCGCCGTTGATATCGCCGAGGGCGACGGCCTGCGTCGATGGGGCGTCAGCCTGCCAGGCCGGCGCGTCGAGCGTGAAGGTGCCTGCGCCGCCATTGCGGTAGATCTGGCTCGCCTCGCCCTGGTTGCCGAGGACGAAGTCGAGGTCACCGTCGCCGTCCAGGTCGCCCCAGGCCATGCTGGTGGTGGCGGACGCGGCGCCGGCCTGCCAGATCAGCGTGCTGCTCATGCCGGCGACCGCGCCGCACAGGGGGTCGACCGCGCTGGCCTTCACCGTGCAGTTGCGGTAGATCAGGCTGGGCTCATCCTGGTTGGCGAGGGCCAGGTCGAGGTCGCCGTCGCCGTCGGCGTCGGCCAGGGCGACGCCGACGGTGTTCGCCACGCTGGGCGCCTCCCAGATCAGCGTGCCGCTCATGCCGGTGGCGGCCCCGCAGGGGTCGGCGGCGGCCCCGGTCTTCACCGTGCAGTTGCGGTAGATCCGGCTCTTCTCGCCCTGGTTGCCGACGGCCAGGTCAAGGTCGCCGTCGCCGTCCACATCGCCCCAGGCCACGCTGGTCGCCGCCTGCGCCAGCGGCGACGACCAGGCGAGGGCCAGCGGCGGGGCGGCGGCCAGGGCGGCAGGAGTGCTGATCCGCAGCGCGGCCACTGGCAGGCCTGCGGCGACGAGGGCGAGGAGAACGAGAAGATGCTTCCAGCGGCAGCGTCGCCCGCTGGGGGAGGCCACATCAACACGCATGGGTATAACTCCCTGAATCTAAGACAAGGTTCGCAGGTACATGACAGTTGCCGCCGGACAACCCTCACCCCCAACCCCTCTCCCGCACGCGGGAGAGGGGCGTATATCGCATTCTAGTGCGGAACACCCCCTCGCCCGCCGCAGCGGGAGAGGGGGCAGGGGGGTGAGGGCCATTGCGAGACGGTAACGTACCATTGTCGATCCTGAAGCCTTGTCTATTGCCTACTCTCACCGTGTCACGCCGGGCTTCCAGGTGCACGGGACGATGCTGTAGGTCGCGCACTCGGCCGGGCTGAGGTCGCGGGTGAGGCGGCGCTCGGCCAGCCGGGCGAGCTCGGCGGGCTTCAGCAGGGCCACCCGGGCCAGGCCATTATTGTCGGCGATCACCAGGCGCGAGCCGTCGGGGCTGACGCTGGCGTCGTTGGGGCTATTCATACCGGTGAAGTCGGTGATCGGCCGGCCGCTGGCCGCGTCCCACAGCCGCACAGTCCCATCGGCGTTGGCCGTCACGAGCATCGTATCGTCGGGGCTAAAGCGGATGCGGTTGGCCGCGTCCGGGTTCTGCCCCAGGTCCAGGCGCGACCCGTCGGCCAGGTTATAGACCATCGGCGTGCCCTTGGTGCTCGCGACGGCCAGGCGCAGGCCCTGGCGGCTGAACGCGACCGACTGGGCCTGGTGCGGGTAGCCGATGTCCGGGCGCAGGCTGCGCACGGCGACGTCCCAGATGATCACGCCGCTATTCGCGGCGGCGGCGGCGAGCAGGCGCCCGTCGGCGCTGAAGCTGACGCTGTTGATCTGATCGACCTCGGCGCTGAGCTCGGCCTGCGGCGTGAGCGTGGCCACATCCCAGATCCGCGCCGTGTTGCCCGCCCCGGCGGCGGCGATCCGCGCGCTGTCGGCGCTGAAGGCCACGCTGTAGCAGCCGCCGGGGATGGCGTCCGCAATCGTGCGCGGCGCGCTGGGGTTGTCAAGCTGCCAGACATAGGCGCTGCCGCTGGCCCCCGCCGCCGCAAGGGCGCGCCCGTCGGGGCTGAAGGCGACATTGATCAGCTGTGTGTCGCCGGTCGGCAGGGCGCGGGCCAGGTCGCCGCTGGCGGCGTCCCAGAGCTTGAGCACGCCGCCGCCGGCGGCGGTCGCGATCAGCTTGCCGTCGGGGCTGTAGGCCGCGCTGTTCACCAGCTGCCCGTGGATGAGCGCCGTGCTCCATGTGCGCGTCGTGCCGTCGTAGCCGGTGCTGAGCAGGCGGCTACCATCGGGGCTGAAGGCCACGCTCCTGACCTGGCCAGTGTTGCCGCGCAGGCTGAAGAGCTGCCGCCCGGCGGCCACATCCCACAGCCGGATGGCGGTGTCCTCGCCGCCCGAGGCGAGGTAGCTGCCATCGGGCGCGAAGGCCAGGCTGAACACCGCCCCGCTGTGGCCAAACATGCTGCGCAGCTCGCGGCGGCCCGGCACATCCCAGAGGTGGATCAGCCCGTCGCTCCCGGCGGTGGCCAGCAGCTTGCCGTCGGGGCTGAAGGCCAGGGCGTTGAGGCTACTGGCGCTGCCCTGCTGGCCCAGCTCGGCCTCCAGGGCGCCGCTGCGCGCGCTCCAGATCCGGGCGACGCCGTCGCTGCCGGCGCTGGCCAGCAGCGCGCCATCGGGGCTGAAGCTCACGGCGCTGGGCGTTTGCGGGTGCGCGAGGGGCGGGGCGACCGCCTTCAGGCTCGCCGTGCTCAGCAGGAGCACGTCGGTGCCGGAGTAGCTGGCGGCGGCGAGCAGGCTGCCGTCGGGGCTAAACGCGAGCTGGGACGGGGAGGTCGGGCTGTAGACATCCGTGCTGCGCAGGAGCGTCTGGTCGGCGGCGGACCACAGGCTAATCCGCTGGTCGGCGCTCGTGATCGCCAGCGTGCGACCGTCCGGGCTGTAGGCGATGCGCAGTTCGGGCAGTCTTGCCAGCGTGCCGCCGGTGATCA
>JBAXES010000389.1:0-4679 GCA_037140315.1 Chloroflexales bacterium | reverse complement strand
TCGCCGAGGTCAACGACAACCGCGCGGACTTCGATGATGAGGAGTGCGCCCAGTATGATCGCCTGCGCGCCGCCGGCGAGCTCGCCGCGCATAACGGTCGCCCGGCGTGCGCCGTGGGCGGCCTGGCGGTCGCCCGCTACGCCACCGCCAGCGCGGACTGGTATCGGCGGCTGCTCACCGACCTGGGGCGCGCCGCCGGCTCCATCGTCGATGTCTCCGAATGCCGCCTGCACCTTGTAAAATATAGTTTGGAAATCAGCACTTTTATAGTTTCAAAATCGGCACCCCATCATCGCGCTTTGCGGGGTTCTCCGACCGTTCAGCTACCATTGCTGGCAGGCCGGTGTGACCGCACAGAAGGGCGATGGACAGGATGCTCACCTTCATGGATCGTTCGACTATTCACTACCTCCACCAAAAGGGCTGGAACGCCACGGAGATTGCCACGTCGCTGGGCTACCACCGTGATACGATCCGTCGCGCGCTGCGGGAGCCGGTGACCCAGCAGCTCGCTCCCCACCCGCGCACCAGCATGGTTGCCGTCTTCGCTCCGGCCATCGAGGGATGGCTCGACCAGCAATGGACCGTCCAGCGCATGCTGGAGGAGGCCCGTCAGCACCCTGACCACCCCTTTACGGGCAGTGCCCCGACCTTCTACAATTACGTCCGCCCGCTCAAGCACGCCCGCAAGGGCATCCCCGCCCAGATCCCGATGTGGGTCGCATATTGCCCTCCTTAACGAGAGAGTTTGGGGATGTGGGGATGAGAGATGGCCGGAATACCCGGCCCTCTCAGTATACTGCGCCAGGGTCAGGTTGATGGGTGACGAATCTTCCGTTGGCGTTCAGGTTTGCCCAGCATGGCGATCACCTCGGGCGTGAGCGTAATCCAGCGTGGGCGATGGGGCCCGTCCTGAATCGCCGTAAGCTTGCCCGTCTGACACCAGTCCGCAATTGTGCTCACATCGACATTGAGCAGCTCGGCGGCTGCGCGCGCCGTGTAGCGACCATCGGCACGCGGGGCGTCGGGTGCCTGCGCCTGGGTGGCAGCATGTTTGGGCATGCGATAGCTCCAACGCAGCCCTTGCACCCGGTTCTCCGTGAAGCAGCCACCCGACCCTGGGCGATACCCTTCCTGGTTGAGGATGTTCGCGATCTGCGCATCCGTATACAGTGGAGCCAGGTCACGAATCCGCTCAATCGCGGCGGGATCCGTGCGCCGTTTGTCACACGACCGAAGCGGGCGGGGGATCGCCAGGGTGGTACAGGCCTCGGTCTGCCAGCGCAGGGCCACATCTATCGTAGTAGGGCCCTTGGTCAGAGTCACGTCCTTGACCAGGTAGCGCAGGAGCTGTTTCCGCTCCTCCTGCGTTGTGCTCGGCGCATGCCAGACCGCCGGCACATCTTGCGCGAGGCCCAGGATGCGCTGGCGTTCCTCCGGACTGACCAACGGCGGGCTCAGACGCGGCAAGGCCGCATACTCCCGTTCCAAGCTTGCCACCTCACTCAAGCGCGCATTCCACTCGCGTTCCAGCGTCCGGCCGACCAGCCGATTCTCAGGGTCGACGGCCAGAAAGCGGCGTCGCGCCAGATCGGCCTCATACTGCGCCCGCTCCACCCGTAAGTGCCATTGGCGTTCAATCTGCGCCGCCTGGGCCGCGAGATCATCCAACGTGGCCAGCGACATGGCCAATTGGGCCGGCTGCAACGCGTCGAGAAGCGCCGTGGCCACTGCGGTATCGACCCCATCGCCACGAATTGCCTGGCAGGTTGGCCCCCCGTGCCGAACATGCTGTTCATTGCACTCGTAGGATGGCGTGTGGCCATCGTCGAGGTAGCGCACGCGCATGCGCCGCCCGCAAACCCCGCAGAGGACAATCCCCTGGAGCAAGGCGCCGCCTTCGCGTACCGCGCCGCGACGCTCCTCGGGGCGAAAGGTTCGATTGTCATCCAGTTGCTGTTGGTTGCGCAAAAACTGCTCCCAGCTCACATAGCCGGGATGGGCATCGTGGATCACAATCGGCCAGTCCGCGCGGGCCACGGCATGGGGCCAAATCTTCCCGCCGGGCGTGGCGCCGGCGCGCCGCAGGATCCGGGTCTGCGTACGCCCATAAACATAGGTGCCGGCATAGGCCGGATTGTGCAAGACCATCAGCACGCGGCTGTGGGTGAGCGGCCCCCAGACAAGGTCGCCATCGTGGCGCTTGCCCCACCGACGGGTCGGAAAGCGCAGGTGCTGGGCATGGAACGCCTGCACCACCGCTAGCGCCGAGCTATGCTGGGCGAACAGGCTGAAGACGAGCCGCACCGCCTGCTGGACTTCTTCATCGGGGTCGAGCACCACCCGGCCCAGCGGGTCGAGCACCAGGCCTGCGGGAGGTCGAAACCGCAACTCGCCGTGCTCAGCCTTCTCGATCTTGCCACCCTGGAGCCGGCTGCGGAGCCAGTGCAGCTCGGCCTCGCTCATCGTGCCCTTAAAGCCAAGCAGTAAGCGGTCGTTGTAGAGCCCAGGGTCGTAGATGCCTTCTTCATCGATGACTAGGGTCTCGGTTAAGGCGCAGATTTCCAGCAGCCGATACCAGTCGCTGCACGAGCGGGCCAGCCGCGACACCTCCAGGCTGAAGACGGCGCCGGCGTGGCCCATACCTACGTCGGCGATGAGCTGTTGAAAGCCATCACGACCCACGGTCGAGGCACCGGAGTGCCCCTGATCTTGATCGATGACGGTAATCCGCTCAGGTGACCAGCCCAGATCGCGCGCGCGTTGATGCAGGTCGTACTGGCGTGCGGTACTGGCGGTGTTTTCCCGCACCTGAAAGAGCGTCGACTGACGAATATAGATGAAGGCCTGCCGATCAAGATGATCGGGCCGGATTTTGGACGGGCCTGGTCGGGCGAGCATCGATGGCCTCCTTCCCACTGCCGAGCCCATCAGGCCGTGGAGCGACGGTTCCAATGACCTGAACCGCCAGATGGGCCAGGAGTCGAACGATCTGTTGTTGCCGCTCCGGAGCAAGATGCGCCCACACCTGAGCGGGCGTGATCCCTGCGACGCCGCTGTCATGTGTGCCGATCATCATGCGACCTCCCTCCTGCGCTACGCGTACGACCGACCGCATGATCAGCATACCGCGACCGGGAAGGTGGGTAGGAGCACGGCGGGACAGGTCAGCGCGTCGCTGATCGCAGCCGATCCAGCAGGGACACAACCTGACGCAGGCCGGCGAGATCCAACAATGGGGATTGATCCGCATGGGACAGCACCGCTGGGGCTCCGGCATAGTCGGTCAGGTGCATCGCAATGGCGGCGTGACTGCCATCGGGCAGGCGCACGACGAGATCCGGCCGCGCCCCCTGACGTAGCCGTACGACCGTCACCTGCTGACCAAAGAGCGGGTGATGGGGATGGGTCACGGTCACCGATTCCGAAATGGGTTGGGATGATGGGGTAGTGGACTCTGGGGATGCCGGTGCGGTTTGACGGGCTGGCGGGCGAACTGCTCCAGATCGACTGGGGCGAGGTGCGCCAGTTTCCCTTCACGCGTACCGCCATGGGCGGGCAGACGCGCTACTTCTTCGCCGCCCGGCTGAAGTACAGCCGCTGGATGTGGGTACGCTTCACCACCGAGATGCGTGAGGAAACCCTGCTGCGCTGCCTGATCGCCGTGTTTGTCGCCATCGGTGGCGTGCCCTGGGTCGTCACCACCGACAACATGAAGACCGTCACCCTGGGGCGTGACGCAAACCAGCAGCCGATCTGGCACCCCGCCTTTGCGGCCTGCGCTGCCGAGTTTGGCTTTCTCCCCAACGCCTGCGCGCTGGCCGCCGGCAACCAGAAGGGTGCCGTCGAGAGTTTGGTGAAGTTCGTCAAGCAGAACTTCCTGGTGGGGCGCACCTTCCACGATGATCTCCACCTGGCGGAGGAGTGCGCCACCTGGCTCCATCGGGTCGATGTCGTGCGGCCATCTGACGCCACCGACTGCCCGCCCGCCGAGCGGCTGGCCGCCGAGCAGGCCACGTTCAGCCCACTCCCCGCCGTCGCCGCCGACTACGGCTTCTGCGAGACGGTGAAGGTCTCGCGGGAGAGTCTGGTGGCCATCGCGACCAACCGCTACTCGGTGCCCGCCCACTTGGTGGGGCGGCTCCTGACCGCCCGTATCCACGCGACCCGGATTGCCCTCTATGACCGCGACACCCTCGTCGCCACCCATCCCCGTCACACCGGGCGGAACGCGCGTGTCGTCATTCCTGAGCATTACGAGGCGGTGTTTGCCCAGAAGCCCCGCGCCCGCGTGATGGCCTACCGTGACTGGTTGGTGCAGTTGGCCCCGGTCGCGACCGACTATATCAGCCAGCTCTGCCGCAAGCGCTACGCCGAGATGGAGCCGCAGATGCTCGCGCTCTACCAGCTCGCCCAGCAGGTCGGCGTGGCCGAGTTCCTGGCGGCCATGGAGCTGGCCCACGACCACCAGACCTACGGGGCCGAGTATGTGCAGGCCATCCTGACCCAGCCCCAGGTGCGCCCTCCCACGGCCCCGTGGGATGCCGATGCCGTCCCCGTGGCGCTCCAGATCCCCCAGGCGGAGGTCGAGCGGGCCTTGTCCCAGTATGAGCAGTATGTGTCGAATCGTGCGCTCACCCTGGACGGTGGCCAATGAGCATCATCACGGCGGTGGAGCA
>JBAXES010000388.1:0-4692 GCA_037140315.1 Chloroflexales bacterium | reverse complement strand
GGTCAGGATCCGGTCGTGATCGTCGAGCCCCGGCCTGGCTTGGCCCCCAAGACCACGGCGGATCGCGAGCGGCTTTTCGGCGAGCTACGCGCCCTGGGGGCGGCCCACCCGATGACGGCGAGGGTCGACCGGTTCTTGATCCACCCGGCCTTCCCGGTGGACATTCGCCACAACGCGAAGATCTTCCGTGAGCAGCTTGCCGTGTGGGCGGAGGGACTACAGTGATCACGCTCGTCACCGGCGGCAACGGCTTCGTCGGCCGCTATATCGTCGAGATGCTGCTGGCCCGCGGCGAGCGGGTGCGCGTGATCGGGCGTAACCGCTACCCCGACCTCGAGGCCCTGGGAGCCCAGGGCTTCCAGGTCGATCTGTCCGCCCCCGAGTCCGCCGTCGGCCTGGGCAAGGCCATGGCCGGGGTCGAGGTGGTCTTCCACGTGGCGGCGAAGGCCGGGTTCTGGGGCACGCTTGATGACTTCTATCGCAACAATGTGACGGCCACCCAGCGTGTGCTGCGCGCCGCCGTCCGCGCCGGCGTGCCCAAGTTCGTCTTCACCTCCTCGCCGTCCGTGGCCATCGGCGAGGCGGACCTGGAGGGAGCCGATGAGTCGACGCCCTACCCCGATCACTTTCTGGCCCCCTACCCGCACACTAAGTCCCTCGCCGAGCGCTTCGTCCTGGCCCGTCAGGATATCGCGACGACCGCGATCCGCCCGCACCTGATCTGGGGCCCGCGCGACCCGCACATCTTCCCGCGGCTGATCGCCCGCGCCCGCCGGGGACTCCTGCCGCAGCTCGGCTCTGGTATGAATAAAGTAGACATAACATACGTGGAGAATGTCGCCGAGGCCCACCTCCAGGCAGCGGGCGCGCTCGGCGAGCGCTCGCCCCTGCGCGGGCGGGCCTACTTCATCGGCCAGGAGCAGCCGGTGAACCTGTGGGAGTTCATCGACCGGATCGTGGTCGGCGCGGGCTGCCCGCCTATCCGCCGCCATATATCGCAGCGCAACGCCATGCTTCTGGCCAGCGTGGTGGAGCTGGCCTACACGCGGCTCGGCCTGCGCGGGGAGCCGCCCTTCAGCCGCTTCATGGTCGCGCAGATGACCCGCTCGCACTGGTTCGACCACAGCGCCGCCCAGCGCGACTTCGGCTATGGCCCGCGCATCTCCACCGATGAGGGCCTGCGCCGCACCCTGGCGGCGCTCGGCTGCTAGGGTGCGGCAGACGTCCCCGGGGCTGCGCCCCAGACCTGTGGTAAAGTACTTGAGGTTTCAACATATGACGACTGGAGGCTGGCGTGCTGTTCAAGAATGTCGCCATTGAGGCGGTCACATACGAGCTTGCCCCGCACCGGGTGACCTCGGCCTGGCTAGAGGATCAGATCGGCGATACGATGGATCGGCTGGGCGTGCCGAGGGGCCGCCTAGAGCAGCTCTCCGGCATCCGCGAGCGCCGCTTCTGGGACGAGGGGGCGCGCCCGAGCGAGGCGGCCACCCTGGCTGCCCGCAAGGCGATCGCGGCCGCCGGGATCGACCCGCGCGAGATCGGGGTCGTGATCAATACATCGGTCTGCCAGGACTTCCTGGAGCCCTCGACCTCGGTCTTTGTCCATCATAACCTGGGCCTTTCGCAGCGCTGCATCAACTTCGACGTGCGCAACGCCTGTCTGGGCTTTCTCAACGGCATGTACACCGCCGGCCTGATGATCGAGAGCGGCGATATTACGTACGCCCTGATCGTCGACGGCGAGGGCTCACAGGATCCGGTGATGACCACTGTGCGTCGGCTCCAGTCGCCCACCGCCACCATGGAGGAGTTCCGCGACAGCTTCGCCACCCTAACCCTCGGCTCCGGCGGCGCGGCGATGCTGCTGGCCCACAGCAGCGTGGCCCGCAGCAGCCACCGGCTCAACGGCGTAGTGACTATGGCCGACACCCAGCATAACCAGCTCTGCATCGGCACGCCCACCTCGATGAAGACCGACGCCGCCGCCCTGCTGGCCGCCGGGGTCAAGCTGGCCCGCCAGACCTGGACCCTGGCCGAGGTGGTGCTGCCGAGCTGGAGCGACGACCAGATCGCCTGCTACGCCCCGCACCAGGTGAGCGCCCGCCACACCGCCGCGATCGCCGAGACCCTCGGCATCGCCCCGGCGAAGATGCAGATCAACTTCCCGGTGCTGGGCAACATCGGCCCAGCCGCCGTGCCGATCACCCTGGCCCAGGCCGCCGAGACGCGCCTGAAGGCCGGCGACCACGTTGGCCTGCTCGGCATCGGCTCGGGGATCAACTGCTCGATGATGAGCGTCACCTGGTAGGGGCGTCTCGCCGAGGCGTCTCTGCAGGCACATACCGCACTGGCTCTGCTGCGGCGCGGCTACGCCGCACCGCCGCAGAGCCAGTTTTTTTGGTGGGAGAGCGAAGCTCTCCCACACCCTCACGGTGCACGGCGCAGCGCCCACCTGCTTGTTGCCGCGTCCCACCCCCAGGTCGCCCGCCGGATCTGTGGGGCGTCGGTCGCGTTGGCCTGGAGCGAGAAGGTGAACGGCACGAGGTCGGCTGCCAGCTCGCCGCCGACAAGTCGCAGCTTGCGCGCCCGCTCCTGCGGGGTGGCTCCGGCGTCGAGCAGGTCGATCACCTGGGCCGCCGGGCCGGCCGCGCGCCCCTGCGCGTCCAGCGGCAGCGCGATGATCGCGGGGCGGCGGGCAAGCCCGGCGTAGAGCGTGTAGCCCACGCCCTGGCGCACCACCAGCACCCCCATCACATCGGTGTTCTCGATCAGCGTCGTCTGCTCGCCGTCCGGCAGGTGGACGGCGATCACCCCGCCGCGCTCGGCGCTCGGCGTCGAGCCGAGCACCGACCCAGCGTAGAGCGTGTCCAGCCCGCAGGCGTAGAATAGGCCGAGCACGCCGAAGGGGTTGCGCTCGCTGGCTGCGCCGGGCAGCGTCACGAACGGTCGCAGCTCCCCGGTGGCCGTGTCTGCCCGCCAGATCGTCGCCGCCCCCGCCAGCGGGTTGTCGACGAGCGAGAGCCGCGGGGTCGGCGCGGCGTACACGTTGCCGGCCTGGTCGTAGGCGATCGCCCCCAGGTAGCCCGCATCGCCCCAGGTCGGGTGCTGGTAGGTCGGGGCGTCGCCCTCGACCGCGCGCAGGGTTAGCCCCCTCTCGCGCCCGTCCGTGGCCAGGGCCATGTGCGCTGACGGTGATGCCGCCGCGACGAACTGCGGCGTGGATCGGCATTCGTCCACCGCCTCGGGAGCGGCGGGCGCGGCCTGCGGGATCCCGAGGGCCATGGCGATCCCCGCCGCCGCCGCGACTAGCGCCGCTAGGCCCAGGGCCACGGGCAGGATGCCGGGCTTCCCTTGCTTCGCCACTGGACGCCTCCCGACAAATCCTCTCACCATCACCGCGCGACTGCGCAGACCAGGTTGGGGGCGAGCCAGAAGGGCATGAGGTAGGCCGGGGCCAGCGAGAGCGGCAGCAGCTCGTCGGCGAGGCTGATGCCGAGCGCCTCGCGCATGAAGCTGCGGCGGGCCTCGATCTGCGCCCACAGCTCGGGCGCGGTGGCCCGCAGCTCGGCCCGCAGCGCCGCGTCCGCCACCGCCACCGTGTCCTCACAGTTGAGTGCCCGACCGAGCGGCATGGGCGACGGGATGATGTCGCACTGGAGCAGCATCCCTGAGGCGATCCGCTCGGCGCTCCCTGGCCGCACCGGGCTGTGGGTCCACTCGTCGAGGCCGATCAGGTGGCCGGGGTTGAGCGCCGGCCTGAAGGTCGCCCCCTCCAGCGTGGCGAACACCGCCCGGTGCAGCTCGTCGCCGCTCAGGCCGAGGCGCAGCGTGCCCCACCATGCGGCGATGGCGCTGAAGTAGGGGGCCACATAGCGCGCCTGGAAGTCGGGGTCGGGCGCGGCGCGCAGCAGGCCGGCGCGGCAGCAGAGGCTGCCCTGGAGCCCGAGGGCGGTGGTGATAGCGTCGCCCTCGGCCAGCACGCGGTCGCCGGGGCTGCGCAGCCCGACCAGCGGCTCGCCGCCGCCGGCGGCGCTGAGCATCGTGTGGCAGGAGAGCGGGTCGCCCTGGTAGCCCATCAGGGCCACGGCCTCGCGCTCGCGCATACCGGGGCGGGCCCCCTGCACCACCCGCAGCACTGCCGCCGAGGCGCGGGCGGCCGTGTCCGCGAAGCGGACGATCTGGGCCGCGCTGTTGCGGTGGCGCAGCCCGTGGGCGGGGTGCATCAGGGCGGCGGTGGCGTCGGAGATCGCGCCGCCCGGCCCCACCGCCCCGGGCAGCGCGCTGAGCACCATGGCCGGCACGAAGGCCGGCGCTACGGGATCGTCGCTCTCCGCGGGCTCCAGGTACTTCCAGCCCGCCAGGCCGACCTGGGCGCCCTGGCCAACGCCGGCGGCCCGCAGCACCGCCAGCAGGCTGGGGGCCGCCGCCCGCGGCTGGCCCATCAGGCTGAACGACTGGCAGAGGGC
The DNA here is from genome assembly GCA_037140315.1 of Chloroflexales bacterium. Lineage (GTDB taxonomy): Bacteria > Chloroflexota > Chloroflexia > Chloroflexales > Chloroflexaceae > Oscillochloris. The sequence goes on along the minus strand of JBAXES010000388.1, from coordinate 223 downwards.
CACCTCCAGCGTCATGCTGACGACGGCGGGCACGTAGTCGACGCCCTCGTTGCCGACTAGCAGCACGCGCCGGTCGGTCGGGCCGAGCAGCAGCATGGCCTCCTCGAATCGCGGGTCGAAGCCGCAGCAGAACGCCATGTTCGCCGCGTGCTCGCGGTCGCCGTAGACGGCGACCCAGTCGGCGCTCACGGCGGCGTATAGCTCGGCGCAGCGGCGCTCGTAC
>JBAXES010000387.1:0-4696 GCA_037140315.1 Chloroflexales bacterium | reverse complement strand
TGAGGCACTCGCTGAGGCTGCACCTGCGGCTGCCTGACAACTCATGCCTGCACCCGTTCCAACGTCAACGCCTTAGGGGCTGCGCCCCAGGCCCGCTTTTTGTTCGGTCTTGGCGGCTTCGCCGCCAAGACCGAACAAAAAAACCTAGTTCAGCGGGGCCACCTTGCCCAGCAGCTCGCGGGCAAACGCGCGGATGCGGGCCAGATCATCCGCCGCCGGGTTCTGCCGGACATAGCGCTCCAGATCCTCCAGGGCCGGGTAGGTAGAGCCAACCCGAAAGCGCAGCAGCCCGCGGTCGCGCAGCTCGCCGGGGTCGCCGCTATTGAGCAGCATCAGCCGCTCAACACACGCCAGCGCCCGCTGGGCATCGTTGCGCGCCAGGTAGGTCTGCTTCAGGTTGCGCAGGATCCGCGACAGAATCGCGCCGCGCGAGGGCGGGGCCATCAGCCAGCGCACCAGATCGGGGCGAACCTCCGTATGGAACATGCCGATCTGCCGCTCACAGTCGGCCTGGCTCCAGAGCAGCCCGCTGCTAAACGGGTCGACGTACAGGTCGTGCGGCTGGGCGGTGTAGCGCACCAGGAAGTGCCCCGGCAGGGCCAAGCCGCTCAGGGGCAGGCCAAGGCGCCAGCCGACCTCCATATACACCAGCGAGAGCATGATCGGCAGGCCGCCGCGCCGGAGCAGCACCTGATCGAGGTGGCTGTTGGCCGGGTCGGGCAGATCGTAGCTGTGCGGGTCGCCGTGAAAGCCCTGCGTGTCGAACAGGTAGCGGTTAAGCAGCGCGATCCGGCCCCGCGGCTCAGGCATCGCCGCCACCCGCTCGCGCAGGTCGTCGGCGAACCCATCGAGCACGGACAGGAGGCTGCGCGGGTCGCTGCCGCCGCGATCCTCCCAGGCGATCAGCAGAGCCGCCTCGGCCAGGGGCACCCGCTGGTCGGGCTGACTGATCATGTACTGGAAGAGCCGACGGGCAGACTGGGGCATAGGTGTTAAGGGAGCAGGGAACAGGGAACAGGGAACAGGGAACGAGATCTGAATGTTCGGCTGTTCCCTATTCCCTGTTCCCTGTTCCCTAAATATTAGGCCAGGGCGAACGAGGCGGCCCCGAGCAGGGCGGCCTTCGGGTTCAGGATCACGTGGACCGGCACCGCGCCGAGCATCTCGCGAAACCGGCCCTTCTCGCGGAATGCGGCGAGGAAGCGCGGGTGGCGCAGCTGGGGCAGGATGCGCGGCGGGATGCCGCCGCCGAGGTAGACCCCGCCGGTGGCGAGCACCTTCAGGGCCAGGTTGCCCGCCTCGGCCCCCAGGATGCCCACAAACAGATCCACCGTGGCCACGCAGAGCGGGCAGGGGGCGGCGGAGTCGAGGGCGAAGCCCACGATCACCGGCGTCGGGTCGGCTGCGGCGGCGAGGGCGGCGGCCACCGCTGGCGTCTCGCGCGCGAAGAGGCTGTCGCGAACATAGTCGTAGATATTCGGGATGCCCAGGCCCGAGCAGACGCGCTCATAGCTGACGTGGCCGATCTTCGCCTGCAGGTAGCGCAGCAGCCCGATCTCATCGGCGGTGTTGGGCGCGAAGCTGGCGTGGCCGCCCTCCGAGGGGTAGGCCCGGTAGTGGGCGCCGTCCCAGGCCAGGAACGCCTCGCCGAGGCCGGTGCCGGGGGCGATCACGCCCAGGGCCCCGCCCTCCAGCGCCGCCCCCGCGTTGAGCGTGGCGATATCATCGCCCTCAAGGATACGCACGGCGTGGGCGATCGACTCGAGGTCGTTGAGCAGGTGGACGCGGCCGAGGCCCAGGCCATCGCGAATAGCGGCGGCGTCGATCACCCAGGGCAGGTTGGTGATCGAGGCCCGGCCCGCCACCACTGGGCCGGCAACCCCAAAGCAGGCCGACTCTACGCTGGCCGAGTTGGCGGCGAGGAACTCCTGGATAACCGCCTCAAGGCTGGCGTAGCCCGAGCTGGGAAACGTCGCCTCGACGACGGGCATATGGGCGCCCGCCGTGCGCGAGAAGAGCGCCAGGATGGTCTTCGTGCCGCCAATGTCGCCCGCTAGGATCATGCGTCTGCCTCTGTGAGGGCGCAGCAGCGCTGCGCTGCTGCGCCCCTATCTGTACCCCTACTGTCACCCGAGGGCCTTCTGCAGCTCGGCGATCGTCTCGGCCCGGTCCCGCCCGGGGGCGTAGACCGCCGAGCCGGTCACCGCCGACGTCGCCCCGGCGTCGCGCACGGCGGCGATCAGATCCTTGTTCACCCCGCCGTCCACCTGCAGCTCGACCCCGGTCAGGCCGCGCTCGTCGATCATGCGCCGCGCCCGTCGGAGCTTGTCCAGGCTGGCCGGGATGAACTTCTGCCCGCCGAAGCCGGGGTTGACGCTCATAATCAGCAGCAGGCCCAGGTCGGGGAGCACCTCCTCAACCGCGCTCAGCGGTGTGGCCGGGTTCAGCGCCACGCCGGGCCGCTTGCCCAGGGCCCGGATCTGCTGCACGGTGCGATGCAGGTGCGGGCAGACCTCGGCGTGAACCGTGATATAGTCGCAGCCGACGGCGGCGAACTCCTCCAGGTAGCGGTCGGGGTCGGCGATCATCAGGTGAGCGTCAACGATCGCCCCGTAGCGGTCGGCGATCGGCTTCAGCGGGCGGATCAGCATCGGCCCGAAGCTGATGTTCGGGACAAAGCGACCGTCCATCACGTCCAGGTGGAGCCAGCGGATCCCCGCCTCGAAGGCGGCCGTCACCTCTTCGCCGAGGCGGGTGAAGTCAGCGGTGAGAATTGATGGGGCGATATGCATAAGTAATGTTGAATGATTAATGCTGAATGTTAAATGCCCCATGCAGGCTGCCCGGCATTCACCACTCAACATTCAGCATTAATCATTTCCGTATGTGGCGGATTCCATCGGCTCCGGCGACGATCAGGTCGGTGGCCATGCCCACGAAGAGGCCGTGCTCAACGACGCCGACTCGGGCTGAGAGCCGGGCAGCCAGGGTCTCCAGGTCGTCGATCGGGCCAAAGTTACAGTCCAGCAGATAGTTGCCCTGGTCGGTGCGCAGGGGCTCGCCGTCCTCGTGGAGCAGGCGCAGGCTCACCTTGGCCCCCAGAGAGGCGATCCAGCGGGCCTGGGCGCCCCAGCCAAAGGGCACCACCTCGACCGGCAGCGCCCACGTCGTGCCCAAGCGCTGCGAGAGCTTGCTCTCATCGACGATGATCACCTCGCGCAGGCTCGACTGGGCGACGATCTTCTCGCGCAGCAGGGCCGCGCCGCCGCCCTTGATCAGGTTCAGCTGTGGGTCAACCTCATCGGCCCCGTCGATCGTCAGATCGACCTGCAGCCGATCCTCGAGTGTCGTCAGCGGGATGCCGAGCCGCCTGGCCTCCTCCTCAACCCGTAGGGCGCAGGGGATCCCGACGATATCGTGGAGTTCCCCGCTGGCGATCAGGGCGGCGATACGCCGAACCGCGTGGATCGCCGTGCTGCCGACCCCCAGCCCAACCACCATCCCTGACTGTACAAGGCTCGCAGCCTGCTCGGCAGCCAGCCGCTTGAGCTCATCACGCTGTGCCGCGTCGCTCATCTCGCGCCTCCCTATGCTCTCCGTATGGCCAAATTGTACACTAGATCAGGGCTGCCCGATTCAGCCCGGTGGGGGTGTGGGGGCGGCCTCGCGCGGCGGGTCACACGCTTGTCGCAAGGGCCTGTATAATGGCCATAGCAAGAGAGGCCGCTGACCACCACATACGCAGAGCAACGCTATCAATGCACACCTACCGGATCCCGTGGACGCCTATTATCGGCACGCTCTTGCTGATCATCGTGCTGGCGCTTGGCATCCACAACTGGCCCACCATCCACGAGGCGATGCGGCTGATGCGGCACGCGCGGCCGGGCTGGCTTACGCTCGGCGTGCTCGCCGTCATCGCCGGCTTCATCTGCGCGGGCCAGATCTACGGGCGTGTGCTGAGTCTGCTGGGCTACCGGCTCCCGCAGTACTGGCTGATCTCAGCCGCGATGGTGTCGATCCTGATCAGCCAGACCATCCCGGCCGGCACGGTGGCGAGCTACGCCTTCCTGACCGCCAGCCTGCGGCGGCGCGGCATCCCGGCCACCAGCGTGGCCCTGCTGGCCAGCCTTGAGCTCTTCACATGGATCGGCGGTATGCTGGTGCTGTTCTGCTTCGGGCTGATCTACAAGATCATCTTCCTCGGCGATAGCAGCACGTCCCAGATCACCTACCCGGCGGCAGGGATCGCCCTGACAGTGGTGGGGGGGATCGCCTTCGCCAGCACGCGTCAGCGCCCGACCCTGCACCGCTGGGTGACGCTCATCGGGCGGGTGATGGATCGGATCCTGCGGCGCAGCTGGTCGGAGGCGCACATCCACCAGATTGTCGATGAGCTGGACACGAACCGCCGGCTGATCATGGAGCGCCCACGGCAGGCCCTGGCGCTGCTCTGTCTCCAGCTGTTCGTCTTCGGCCTGCACAGCCTGGCGCTGCTGATGCTGATCCACGCCCTGGGCGCCACCGCCCCGCCGCTGGCCGTGCTGGCGGCCTACGGGCTGGCGCTGATTGTCAGCACCTTCACCGCGCTGCCCGGCGGCGGCGGCACCGTCGAGGCCGCCCTCACCCTCTCGCTGACCACCGAGGGCGTCCCCCCTGAGGCCGCCCTCGGGGCAACGATCCTCTTCCGCCTGTG
>JBAXES010000386.1:0-4697 GCA_037140315.1 Chloroflexales bacterium | reverse complement strand
TGCTGGTGGCCTGCGCCCTGCCTGTGGGGGCTGCCGTCTCCGAGGTCTACCGGCTGGCCGCCCGGCGCGGCCCGGCCATTGGCGCCGGTGCCGTGGCCGTCGTCGCCGGTGCCCTGCTGCTGCCCGCCGCCGCCGCCAGCCTGGCCTACGTGGGCCGCCAGGCGGCGGGCGATAGCCGCGTGCAGCTGATCGACTGGATTGACCAGCACGTGCCGCCGGGGGCGCGCATCGCCGCCGAGCTGAAGCCAGTGCCCGGTGACACCGAGCAGCGCTGGACCGATGTGCCCTCTCTGGCGGCCCACGACATGGCCTGGTATCGCGCCCAGGGCTACGCCTACCTGGTGCTCTCCTCAAAGCGCTGGGGCCAGCTTGAGCCAACGCCGGCCTACGCGCACCTGCTCAGCGCGGGCGTCGCGGCCGAGTTCGGCTCGCAGCGCCGCGACGACATGCTCGGCTCGCGGTTTCTGGTGGTCGCCACTGGCCTTTCGCCCGCCGATGTGCCGCACCCCGCCCCCGGCGATCTGCGCTTCGGCGGGGCCAGGCTGCTCGGCCTGGCCATCGGCGACCCCTCGGGCGACGGGAGGCCGCCCATGCTCGTGCCAGAAGGCGCGCTCAGGCCCGGCGGCGTCCTCGGCCTACGCACCTTCTGGCAGGTCGACGCGCCCCTCACAGACACGCTCTATATCTTCGTCCACCTGATCGACGCCAGCGGCGGGGTGCCCACCCAGCGCGACGCGCCGCCCTGGCAGGGGCGATTCCCCACCGGCACGTGGCGGGCGGGCACGCTGGTGGTGGACGCCAACGATGTCTACCTGCCGCCGGGCCTGGCCCCCGGCACCTACCGTGTGGTGGTGGGCATGTTCGACCCGGCTACCGGCGCGCGCCCCACGGTGACCTTCAACGGCGCGCCCGTGCCGAGCGGCGAGTACGAGGTCGCCACGATCACGGTGGTGCGGTAGGGGCGCAGCAGGGGTGCCGGCGGACGGGCTGTGGCCCGTCCGCGGGCACCCCTGCTGCGCTCACGAGCCGGGCATGTGCAGGAGCATATTCTCCAGCACGAGCTGTGGGTTGCCGTTCTCGCGCAGCTGCTGGGCGGCGGTGCCGATGCGCCCGACGAAGGCGTGGATGACGGGGACCCGGTGGCGTGCGGCCTCGTGGGCCAGCTCGTGGCGTCGGTCGATGTTGACCACGCTGTCGTGGCAGCCGGCGGCCACCAGCAGCACATCGCGCCACCAGCCCTGCCAGAGGTCGAGCCACGCGAAGACCGCCTCCTGCTCGCCGCCCCGGTACTCCTTGGCGCGCTGCTCAGCCCAGCGGAAGGCGGCGCCTCGGCTGTGGCTGTGGCCGCCCAGCTCAACCAGGGCGGTCAGCTGCTCCTGTCGGGCGCTGATCGTCTCGGGCTGGGCGGCGGCGGCCAGCGCCCAGCCCACCCGACCGCCGCTCCACGCCGCCAGCAGCTCGGCCTCGGCGGCGACGATGTTGCGCGACACGAGGGCCTCGGCCACCTGGCGGCGGGGCAGCGGGCGCAGGCGCAGCACCCGGCAGCGCGAGACAATCGTGGGCAGCAGGTCGGTGCTGTTGGCCACCAGGATGATCGTGGCGTAGTCGGGGGGCTCCTCCAGCGTCTTCAGCATCGCGTTGGAGGACTCCTCGTTGAGCCGCTCGGCGTCGTGCAGGATGAGCACGCGGCGGAGGCCCTCGTAGGGGCGCAGGCTGATATCGTGCTGCCACTCGCGGATGGTGGCGATCTTCAGCTCCTTCTGGCGCGCGGCCTCGTCGGCCTTAAGCGCCGCGCCCTGCGAGGCCATCCCGGCGATGCGCACATCGGGGTGGCTGCCGCGCGCGATCCGCCGACAGGCCCGACACTCTTGGCAGGGGTCGCCGGGGCTGCGCTCGCAGTTGAGGGCCTGGGCCATATGCAAGGCCAGGGCGGCCTTGCCAAGCCCCGGCGGCCCGCTGAAGATATAGGCGTGGGCGTCGCTGCCGGCGAGGATGCTGCGCCGGAGCTGATCGACCGCCCACTCGTGGCCGACGATATTCCAGCTCATCGCTGTGGGGAGGGCCAGGGAGGGGTATCCCTCCCTGAAACCCTTTTTAAAGAGGGATTTCAAGGGAGGGATACCCCTCCCTTGACCCTCCCAGAAGGTGTAAAGCTGCCAGTATCGATGATAGGGCGGGTCTGGGGCGCAGCCCCAGAGATGTTAGAGCTTTCTGAACGCGAGGACGGAGTTGACCCCGCCGAACCCGAAGGAGTTCGTGATCGCCACCTGGATGCTAGCCGGGCGGGCGACGTTGGGCACATAGTCTAGGTCGCACTCGGGGTCGGGGTCCTCCTGGTTGATCGTGGGCGGGATCACGCCGCGCCGCATGGCCAGGATGGTTGCGGCGGCCTCGACAGCCCCGGCCGCGCCGGTGAGATGGCCGACCATCGACTTGATCGAGCTGACCGGCACGCTGTGGGCGTACTCGCCGAACACCTGCTTGATCGCCCTCGTCTCGGCCACATCACCGGCGGGCGTGGACGTGGCGTGGGCGTTAATGTAGTCCACCTGCTGCGGGTCAAGCCGGGCGCGGTGCAGGGCGCGGCGCATCGCGCGGACGGCCCCCTGGCCCTCCGGGTCGGGCGACGTGACGTGGTAGGCATCGGCGGATGCGCCGTAGCCCACCAGCTCGGCCAGGATGTGCGCGCCGCGGCGACGGGCGCTGGAGAGCCGCTCAAGCACGAAGACCCCGGCCCCCTCGGCGGAGACGAACCCGTCGCGCAGGTTATCGAAGGGCCGCGAGGCGCGGGACGGGTCATCGTTGCTCTGGGTGCTGAGGGCGCGCAGCACGCAGAAGGAACCCAGGCTGAGGGCGGTGATCGGGGCCTCGGCGCCGCCGGCCAGCATGATCTCGGCGTCGCCCCGGCGGATCACCTCGGCGGCCTCGCCGATAGCCTGTGAGCTGGCGGCGCACGCCGTGCTAATCGCCGAGATATAGCCGCGCAGGCCGAGCTGGATCGCCACCTGGCTGGAGGGCATGTTCGGCACAGCCGCCGGGATGAAGAAGGGGCTGATCTTCATCGGGCCGCGCTGCATCATGGTGATGACGGCCTGCTCCACATCGGGCATCGAGATGGTGCCGCAGGCGATCAGGGTGCCGATCTCGTCACAGTTGCCGGCGTCGATGCGCAGCCCGGCCGACTCGACGGCCATGCGCGCGGCGGCCACTGCGAACTGGCTGGAGCGCGACATGCGCCGCGCCTCTTTGGCTTCCATAAACTCTTGCGGGGCGAAGGCCGGCACCTGGCCGGCGATCTGGCACGGGAACCCGCTCGGGTCGAAGTGGCTGATCCGGCTGATGGCGCTGCGCCCGGCGACCAGCCCCTCCCAGAACGGCTCGACGCCGACGCCGAAGGGCGAGACCACGCCCATCCCGGTGATCACGATGCGCCCGTCCTCGCTCTGGTCGTCGGGGGCGAGCGGCAGTGGCAGGGGGATCGGCTCGTCCTCAAGCACCTCGGCGAGGAGGTGGTCGATCTGGGCCTCGATGTCGGCATCGGATGCGTACTGGAAGAGAGCCAGCAGCTCGGCGCGCAGCATTGCCCGTCGGTTTGTCGATGTCTGCGCCATATGTGTCACCTTGCGCTATGCCCAGATCCAGGTCGGGATTATAGCATGTCGCTTGGGGGCTGCGCAAAAAGAGTACAATGCCCCGAGCGGCCTTCGAGCAGAAATAGCACCACCAATGCACCTCGTCACCCTCACCCCCGGCCGCCGCGCGCTCCTGGCCGGGCTGATCTGCGCCGCTGCGGCGGCGCTGGTCGCCCCCGTGGGCCGGCTCTGGCTCACTGTGCCGCTGCTGCTGATCGCCCCGGGCTACCTGGTGGAGCGCGCGGCGCCCACGGCCCAGCTGCCCGCCCTGCCCCGGCTCACCCTCTGGATGGGCCTGAGCTTGAGCCTGGTCGCACTGCTCTACCTGTGGCTCTCCACCGTCGGGCTGGCGCTGGGCGCGGCCCTGCTCTGGGGGCTGGCCGCCGCCCTCGCCCTCGCCGCCCTCGCCGCCGCCTGGCGGGATCTGGGCACAGACGGCAGGCGGCAGGCGACAGGCAGCAATTGGCAGGCGGCGATCCTGCTCGCGGCAGTCTTCGCGATCACCCTCTGGGCGCGCCTGGCCCAGGTAGACGGTCTGGCCCTCCCCGCGTGGGTCGACTCGGTGCACCACGCCCTGATGGTGCGCGTCGCCGCCGAGACGGGGATGGTGCCCGCGTCGCTGCGGCCCTACCTGCCCGTAGACGACCTGCCTTACCACTGGGGCTACCACGTCTTCACGGCCACCCTGATGCGCCTGAGCGGGCTGGATCTCCCCGACGCCATCATGATACCGGGACAGATCCTCAACGCCCTCTGCGGCATAGCTGTGGCCGGGATGGCCCGCTACCTGTGGCGGCGCCCGACCGCCGCCGTCGGCGCGGCCATCGCCGCCGGGCTGATCTCGATCATGCCCGCCTACTATGTCTCGTGGGGGCGCTACCCCCAGCTCTGCGGCCTGCTGATGCTGCCCGGGCTGGCCACCGCCTGGGGCGAGGCCCTGCGGGGGGCGGGCCGCAGAGCTGGGTGTAGCGCCCCCACGAGACATAGTAGGCGGGCATGATCGAGTTCAGCCCGGCGGCGATGGCCGCGCCGACGGGCTGATCTCGATCATGCCCGCCTACTATG
>JBAXES010000385.1:0-4736 GCA_037140315.1 Chloroflexales bacterium | reverse complement strand
TCATCGGTGCGTCTGCTCACGTCGTTGCCATGAAGCGCCCGCTCACGACTCTGAAAGTCGTCCCCTGATCTCAGTTCGCGGTGGCGCGGAAGCGCCGGACATGGAGGTGCAGCTGCACCGGCAACTGAGCAAGCGGGAGATCGGCCACGCGGCGTTGGTAGGAGCTATGGATCCGCTGGGTGGGCATCTGGCAGGTGGGGCTGTAAATTACAGGTGCGGAATCCGGCGGCCGCCGTCGTGTGCAGCACCACCAGCAGCTCCTCGTTGCTGAGCAGCTCAGGGCGCGGCAGGAATGACAGACCCGTGCTCGGCATACAGTACACACAGCGCATGTTGCAGCGGTCGGTCAGCGAGACGCGCAGGTAGTCGATTTGCCGGTTGTAGCGGTCGCGGGCCGGCGTGTCGGTCAGGTTTGCCTGGGGCCGTCGCGGCTCTATCACGGCGCGGGGGGCCGTACCCGTCGGTGGGTGGTCAAGCAGCATTGCGTTTCTCACAGGGCCGGGAGTGACGGCGCATCCTGCAGCAGCTGCATGGCGTGCGCGAGGTCATCCGGACAGTTGAGGTTGAGGAACGAGCGCCCGTCGGCATCGAAGCGCGTCCACCAGTCCGGGTCGAGGGAGCGCACGGCGATCTGGCGCAGTGCCGCTCCCATGCGCCGCTCATCGTGCGCCAGGCACGCCGTGATGGTGGGCAGGCATGTCTGACGGTACACGGCGAGGAGCGGCTCGGCGTCATGGCTGTGCGGCGGCGCGCCCTCGGCGACGGGCCGGCGTGGAACCAGCGCATCGCCGTCGAACGGCACCGCCAGCATCGCGCGCAGGAGGTCGGGCTGGAGCAGTGGCAGATCGCACGCCAGGAGCAGCGCGCTGTCGGTCGCCAGCTCCGCGAGGCCGCTGGCCAGCCCGCCCAGCGGGCCGGCCCCTGGGTAGGCGTCGGGCACCAGGCGCGCGGGCAGGTCGGGCCACGCCTCGGGGTCGTGCAGCACCACGATCACCTCGGCGCACACAGATGTTGCCAGCGCGACGGTGTGCGCCAGCAGGGTCGGGCCCTGCGGCCCCCAGAGGCGCAGGCGGCGCTTATCGTGCCCCATGCGCGTGCTCTGCCCGCCGGCAAGAATGATACACGCGCTCACCTACCTGGCTCCATCACCGTACCTAGCCGGTAGTAGGCCCCGTCGGCGCAGCTCCGGCAGCGCGTTTGTCCATCACGGACGATCTCGCGCTCGTTGAGGATCTCCTCGCCACAGTCGCCGCAGACGGCGCGCACCCCGTTGCGGCTGATGATCGCCTTTAGGTCGAGGCTGAGCGTCACGGGCCGGGTTTCGAGCAGCTCGTCGTCCGGCATCACCTGATAGGCCGCCATGTACGCGTGCCAGCGGCTCGGCGCCGCTGGCGTGTAGCGGCGTGCCAGCGCGCGGGCCGTCGGGCTGGGCCAGATCCGCATCGCCCGCCCAGTTTGCGTGTCCACAAATGTGGCCGCAACTTTGCCGTAATCTACAAGGCGCATGGTGCGCCGGCCCATCCAGCAGCCGGTGGCCACACTCACCCCATCGGTAAAACAGCCATCGGTCTCCACAAAGGTCACGAGGCGCTTGTTCGATTGGGGCAACTCCAGACCCAGCAGCGCCCCGGCGTACAGGCCCATGCGCGCCCCGATCACTTGGCGCGGGCAGAGGTGCTTGTGCAGTTCCGCTGACTGTGCGAGCAGCCCGGCGAGATCAGGCGGCGCACGGAGTTCCAACGTCGTCATACCTGCTCCCATACAGGCACCGGCGGCGCATTGCGCCGCCGGTGCCCTACCACACCCTAGGCGACGGTCTCGTAGTTCCCCGGCTTGTAGGTCAGCTTCGCGTCAAGATCCTCCAGCCGACCCAGGCGCCGGATGCCCGCCGCACTGCCTTTGTAGTAGGGGATGACGACCTCCGGGTCCACGTAGGGCGTGGTCAGGCTGTTCAACGTGCCCTTGGGGTGTGCAAAGAGCATGAAGATCACGCCCGGCTTGACGCTGGTGCTGATCACGGTGTAGGCGATCGTCTCGCCATAGTCGTTGAAGAGCTGTACGATGTCGCCCGCCGTCAATCCCTCCTTCTTGGCATCCTCCGCGCTGATCTCGATGAAGGGCAGCGGCACCCGCTCGGCGAAGTAGGGGATGCGCTGGTCGTTGTAGAAGGTCTGCCAGTTGTTGTTGCGCCCGTTGGTCAGGAAGTAGGGGTACTTGTCGATCTGGGCCTGCACGATCGCCGGGAAGCCTGGCCAGGGCGTGACCTGGAGCTTGGCCTTGCCGCTGTCGGTGTAGAAGGGCTCGCCGTTGGTGAAGTAGCGTACCCGGCCCTCGGGCTTCCCGTCCACCACCGTCACCGGGGTCTGGATGCCGTTGGTGCCGGCGGCCTTGAGGAAGGCGTAGTCCACGCCCTTGTAGCGCTCGGTGCTGGCCTTCACCCCGTCGCTGTAGGTCGCGCCGCCCTCCAAGAAGACCTCCTCAGCGGTCTTCCACGCAAAACCGGTGAAGCGCGTGGCGATGTCGGCTTTGCCATCGGTGGTGGCCAGGGCCGCGATCCGGGCGGCCAGCCGGCCGAAGATCTTCCAGTCGGGCTCAGCGATGCCGGGCGGATCCATAAACTGCTCGTAGAGCCGCAGCCGCCGCTCGCCGTTGATACTGGTGATTGGGCTCTCGCCCCAGGCCGCCGCCGGGAAGACGACATGGCCGTAGCGGGTGGTCTCGGTCGGGTAGATGTCCTGCACGATCACGAAGAGCCCGCCCTTGGCCGTCGCGTCGAGGATGGCCTTGGCCTTGGTGGCGTTATCGGCGGCGAAGTTGGCGTCAATCGCGTCGCGCACAATCTTGCCACGGGTCAGCAGCGTCTCGCGCATGCGCTGGGCGTTGAGGGTCGTCACCGCCGGGTTGCAGCCGGCCACGTAGAAGACGCCACCCTTGCCCTGGCTGAGCAGGTCATCGACGTAGGGGGCCGGGCGCGGGCCGGGGTAGCCGGGCCGCACGTAGCCCTCCTGGTGCCCGCCGAGCCGCCCACAGCCGGTGCCGATCTTGCCCACGTTGCCGCTGAGCAGGGCCAGGTTGACGATGCTGGCGATGTTCTGGTAGTTCTTCAGGCCCCAGATCATGCCCTTCTCATAGAGCAGCATCGCGCGGGTGCGGGTCTTATCGGCCTTGGGCTCGGCGATCCAGCTGGCCGCCTGCTCCATCTGCGCCCGTGTGATCCCAGTGAGCTTCTCGGCCTCGGCGATCACTGCGTCCAAACCCTTGGCGATCTGCAGGCTCTGATCGAGGAACGGCTGGAGTGTCGCATCCTCGATCCGGTTGGCGACGAAGTCCTTATCCTGCCAGCCCTTGTCGTAGATGATCCGCGCGATGGTGTTGAGCAGGGCGATGTCGGTGCCGGGGTTGATCTGGAGGTGCAGCACATTCTCTTTGCCGGCCACCTGCTCGCTGACCACGACGGTGGGGGTGCGGCGCGGGTCCACGATGACCACCCGGCCCTTGGCGACGGTCTCTCCAGGGCGGGCCGCCTTCTTGGCATCCAGCGTCGTGCCCTGGAGATTGGGCATCATGTGGACGAGGTAGAGGTTGGTCTGGGTCTCGTAGGAGTTGCAGCCCCAGAGCACAATCGTGTCGGTCAGCTCCACGTCCTCGTAGGCGAAGTTCAGCTCGGGCACGCCCATATCGCGGGTGGCGTGAACCTCGGAGTTGTAGGCGGGCCGGTTGTGGATGCTGGCGTTGACCGTCTTGACGCCCTCGAAAAAGAACTTGCCCACGGCCCAGTTGTTCTCGAAGCCGCCGCCGCCGCCGCCGTGGTCGAAGATCTTCATGAAGACCGAGTCGTTGCCGTCGCGCACGATGCTGCCGTAGATCACGCGGGCGGCGAGGTCGATCGAGTCGTCCCAGGTGGTGGCGACCTGGTCAGTGGCGCGGTAGGCGAGCGGGTGGGTCAGGCGAGTATTGGTCGGGCCGTCGGGCCGGTAGAGGCTGGAGGCCAGGGAGCCGCCGCGCCCCGAGTGGTGGCCCTTGTTCACCGAGCATGCCTTGTCGGGCTTGATCACGATATGCCAGCGCGACCCATCGCGCTCGGTGATCACGCTGTGGTGCGAGGGGACGACCCCATCGCCGCTGAGCGGGGCCACCGGCTTGGTGAAGTCGACGCCGAGGGCGTTTTCGGTAGCGGCCAGCCCGCCAGCCTGGCCCTCGGGCCACTTGTAGACGCTATAGCCGCAACCGACGATACAGTAGTGGCAGACAGTGTGGAAGGTCTGGGCGTCGGCCGGCGGCAGGGGCAGCCGGTCGGCGGGGCGATAGACAGACATCTGCGCGCTCCTTCTACAGCTCGGTGAGGCTGAGGTTATTCGGCCGGCCGTAGATCAGGCCCTGCATGCCCACAGCGTAGATGTCCTGGCCCTCCACCTCCAGGGTGATCCGGGGCAGGTTCTGGGTGGCGGGGCCGTTGATCAGCATCGCGTCGGCGGCGGCGTCGAAGTGGCTGTAGTGGCAGGGGCAGGCGAAGGTCTTGGTCGCCGGGTCGTAGCTGGTCGGGCAGCCCATGTGGGTGCAGATCCCCGAATAGGCGACGATATCCCCGTCGGGGCCAACGCCGCCGACGGTCTTCGCGCCGAGCTTGAGCAGCACCACCTGCGAGTTGACATCGGGGTAGGTGGCGCTGAAGGTGCCGCTGCTCAGATCGCTGATCGCGGCGAGCTTGAGCCGGGGGTAGGGCAGCAGGTCGCTGG
>JBAXES010000384.1:0-4752 GCA_037140315.1 Chloroflexales bacterium | reverse complement strand
GACTGTCAAGGATGAGGTGGGCAGCAGACCCGCCCCACGCACTTACTATACGAGGGAGGTGAGCTATGGGCATCAGGCACACGGGTATTGTTTTGACCGGCGCACGCAGCGTTGACATGGTCGATGACGCGGTTCGGCGCGGTGGCTACGACACGCTGAAGGTGGTCACCGGCTGGGGCATCCCCGGCGGCTGGACCCGCGACGCGATCCGCCAGGCGGTCCAGGTCGCGCCGACGATCATCGTTCGCACGCGATCCGGCGACCCCTCCATCGACGGTCGCTTTGGCGGGGACTTCGCCTTCGTGGACCAGCACCGCGTCGAGGTCGAGATCTACGGCTGGTATCGGGAGCGCCGCGACATCTGGCTAGAGTTGGGAAACGAGCCGAACATTTATGCGCTGAGCGAGACTCAGATGCACGAGTACGCCTACTATTTGAACACCACCATCGCGCGCTGCCGGGTGGCGTTCCCCGAGGCGCAGCTGATAGCGCCGGCGATGAAGATCGACGAGCCGAACGCCGAGCAGTTCATGACGATCTGTCAGTCCGCGATGCAGAAGGCCGACGCGATCGCCCTGCACGCCTACGAGTGGACGACGTTCGCCGGCCCGGTCGCGGGGCGCAAGGGCGACCTGGAGCGCGCCCTCGCCCTGGCCGCGAAGCTCTTTCCCGAGAAGCGCTGGTGGCTGACCGAGTTCGGCATCAACGACCCGAAGCTCTCGGCGGCCACGAAGGGGGCGCGGTGCGCCGCGCTGCTGCACCAGCAGAAGCTGCCCGACCAGCTCATCGGCGCGACGAGATACCACCTGAACCACAACGCCACGCCAAATCCTGAGTACCACATCTCGCCGGCGGGCGACCTCGCCTACCACCAGGGCCGGTTCGGCGTAGTGTAGCACAAATCCTCAAGTTCATCACCGGTTTATCCCTTCCCAATAGGCAGCATCACGCTTGACATGCATGTTACCACATGGTATCATGGGGGCCAGACATCCTACGACGAGGCCCCCATCATGCCCACCAACACCGACCCCTCAACCCCCTACCGCCCGCCAGAGCCCTCCGAGGGAGAGACGCCCACCAAGGTCTGCCCGGACTGTATGACCGACCCGGAGCACGGCTCCGAGGGCGGGAGGCGCCCCATCGACGAGTTCCGGAGCGTCCGCGCAAAGGGCTACGCCAACGGCGTGCGCCGGGCGGCGTACTGCCGCTACCACGAGGCCAAGCGGACGCGCGACCACAAGGCGAAGCGGGCCGCAGACCCCACCCGTAGAAAAATGATAAACGCGAGGTACGACGCGAAGCGGAGGCGCTCGAAGGAAGACCGGCTCCGGTGGACCCGTGAGAGCCGGGCCCGGATCAAGACAGACCCGGAGCGCCTGGCGAACACGCAGCGCATGGTCAAGCAGTGGGAGGAGGCGAACGCCGAGGCGCGCAAGGCGTACAAGCGGCAGTGGTATCAGGACAAGGTGGACGCGGCGATCGCCGCCGGCCTCCGCCCACCGCGCAAAATACGCCGGCTGAAGGACTCGGAGCCGGAAAAAGAGCCCTCCCAGTAGCTCCGCTACAGCTCCCTGCTATACTGGCACTAGCAGGCAGCGAAGCGCGCCCCGTCCCCTCTTGCGAGGGGGGACGGGGCTTTTTATTTGGGCGAGGCATGACAGCGGCATCAGCAGCACCACAACTCCTCCTCGATGCCCTCAAGGAGCGCGCCCGCCGCGAACAGCGGCGACGCCGCCGGGAGAAGCTGCGCGCCACGCCGCTTCAGGACTGGCTCAAGGAGGTCACCCCCACGTTCAACTGGGAGTGGCCGCACCTCGTCTACATCCAGAATCAGCTCAACCGCATCACCTCGGGCGAGATCACCAAGCTGATGATCTTCGTCCCGCCACGACACGGAAAAAGCGAGCTTGCCACCATCCGCTACCCGGTCTACCGGATGGAGCGCGACCCATCGACCCGCGTGCTGCTGGGCTCGTACAACCAGGACCTCGCCAACCTGTTCTCCCGCCAGGCCCGCAGCCTCGCCAACACGCGCGGGCTGCTCGGCAGCGGCATCCGGGCACAGGAGGAGTGGGAGATCCGGGGCGGCGGGTCGTTCCGCGCCGCCAGCAGCCGGGGCGGCGGCGCGACGGGGCGCGGCGCGAACCTGATCGTCATCGACGACCCGATCCGCTCCCGCGAGGACGCCAACAGCCCGCTCTTCCGCCAGAAGACCTGGGAGTGGTACACCAACGACATCTACACGCGCCGCGAGCCCGACGGCGCGATCATTATCATCCTGACCCGCTGGCACGAGGACGACCTCGCCGGGCGCATCCTGGCCAGCCCGGACGGCCCGAACTGGACGGTCTGCTCGCTGCCGGCCGAGGCCGAGGAGAACGACGCCATCGGGCGCGAGGTGGGCGAGGCGCTCTGCCCCGACCGCTTCGACGTGGCGGCGCTGCGCGAGATCAAGGTCGTGATGGGCGTCGACTACTTCGCGCTGTACCAGCAGCGCCCGGTGGCCGAGGAGGGCGCGCTGTACAAGCGCGAGTGGTTCGACTACGCCCCCGCGCCGCGCACCCCCGAGGGCGAGTACGACTTCGAGCAGATCGTCCAGGCGTGGGACACCGCCTCGTCGGAGACCGGCGACTACTCCGTCTGCGTCACCGCCGGCGTGAAGGAGAACCACGCCCACGTCCTCAACGTGTACCGCTCCCGGCTGGAGACGCCCGACCTGCTGCGCCAGGTCAAGAACCAGGCCGAGCGCTGGCACCCCGATGTCCTCATGGTCGAGGACGCATCCAGCGGCATCGCGGTCATCCAGATGCTCCGGCGCGAGACCCGCCTGCCCATCCTGGGCGTGGCCCCCAACCGGGGCGGCAAGCTGGCCCACGCCAAGGCCAACCTGCCCTACCTGGAGGGCGGCCGCGTCAGCTTCTGCGCCGGCGCGTACCTCCCCGAGTTCGAGCGCGAGCTGCTCAGCTTCCCATCGGGCCGCTACGACGACCAGGTGGACGCGCTCAACGTGTGCCTGTCGCGCATCTTCTCCGCCGTGAAGCGGAAGGCCGGCTCGCACAGCGGCTCCTGACCCGCACGTCAATCTTGCGCCAAACTCGCGCAACTCGACTGGCGCGAGTTTGGCATGACCGCGTTGCTCGCCAGTGTGCGACACCGAATGTCGCGCACGTCGCGGCAGATCCGGCCATCCCCGCCGCAATGTGGTACAGTTCGCGCAGAACACGCATGCAACTCGCAAAGGAGCGACGCTATGGCACCGGACACATGGGACCCCGCTGCGCTACAGGCCCGGCTCGATGAGATCCTGACGGACACGCCCCGATTAGATATTTTGTTCTCGCAGCGGTCGCTCGGCATGACGCCGTACCTGACCGTGCACGGCGAGATCGACCACGCCGTGCGGGAGGAGCAGGCGCACGCCGTGGGCACCGCGCCTCACGCGCCGGGTGAGGGCGCTGCGGCGCCGGCCTCACCTGGCGGGGAGGCCGACAAGGTCGGGCTGCCGCCGGACGGCTTCTCGTGGATCACGCGGCCGGCGACCGTCACACACGCCCTGGTCGGAAACCACCGATGAGCGCCGGCCCAGCCGCGCCGCCGCTGCTGCTGCGCGACGAGCTTGAGGAGCAGCGCAGAGAACTCTTCTCGAACCAAGAGGCCCTCGCCCTCGCCGCCGTCGGCGTGGAGGGCAGGCTCTACCTGACCGTCCACGGCACGGTGGCCGGCGCGGCTCACGCACTCCGCGAGGCCGCAGTTGGCGGCTCAGGCACGCGGGCCGCACGCATCCCCGGAGACTTCTTCGCCTGGCTCTCCCCCCACGCCTAACCTCGATCTGCCTCTGGGTACACGCCCCTCTCGGACACCGAGAGGGGCGTTTTACCGCACGGTGATGCGGAATTGATGCTTGACAAGAAAGCCGACTTGTGCTATACTTAGCAGGTAAGCAAATGCGCATCCGCCCACTACTCAGGAGCCTACCCATGAACACGAGCACCGCTATCCACTCCGCCACCACGCCCGCCACCCTGCCCGCGATCATCGAGGCCCTGGTCTGGAGCCACGGCGACGTGGACGTGCTGCACATCTGCGAGCCCGGCAAGAGCCGCATCGAGGTCGTCGAGGCCGGCACCACGCTGCTCACGATCCCCACCACCCGCCAGTGGCTCCGCGAGCGCGCCCGCGCCCGTCGCTGGGCCGAGGCCCGCCTGGGGCTGCGCGGCTACGACAGCCTGGACGGGCTGGCCGACCGGGCCGCCAAGCGGAAGCTGGTCATCCTGCTGACCAATAGCCTGGACTACCTGACCAAGCTGAGCACGGCGGACCTGGCCACTCGCTACGGCCGCGGCGCCGCCCGCCGGACGCGGGGCGAGCTCGTCCGGGGCATCACGGCCCGGGCGGAGCGCACCTACAGCCGCCTGCCAGTCGCCGAGCTGAAGGCGCTGTGGGCGTAGGCCGACACGAAGCGGGGCGGGCCGACTGGCCCGCCCACCAGAGAAAGAGAGCACACCGATGGCCAAGGGGAACGGGCGCCGGGCACAGGCCGGCGGGGGCAAGACGGTTCACTATCTGAGCCGCACCGGCAACAAGCCGGCCAAGCGCCAGACGTCCAAGACCGACCGGCAGACCGCCAAGCGGGCGCTCCGCGAGGGCTAGGCGAGCGACGACACACCGACACTGCGGCCGGGGCACAGCGCCCCGGCCGCTTTCCATTCCCGGAGGAACGACCGTGATCATCATCGAGCACAACGACCT
>JBAXES010000383.1:0-4757 GCA_037140315.1 Chloroflexales bacterium | reverse complement strand
ATCGGGGATGTGCAGGGCTGCATGCGCGAGCTGGACGCGCTGCTGGCGCAGTGCCGCGCGCAGCTCGAGCCGGGTGTGGCGGTGAAGTGCGCGGTGGTGGTGCTGGGGTAGGTCGCGGCGTCGGGGGACCGGACGTCGGTGAGGTCGACGTGGACGTCGTAGCGCGTGGCCGTCAGCAGGGCGGAACGCTCCTGCGCCTCGGCGCGCGTGATGTTGGCGGCCGCGATGGTCTGCTGGGAGGCCTTGGGCGCGGGGTTGAGCCGGCTGCGCGCGGCCCGCGCCGCATCCAGGGCCGCCGCCGCTGCGGCCTCCTGGCTCTCGTCGGCCGGCACCTGCGCCAGGCTGAGCGTCGCCTGGGCCTGCGAGACGCCCTGCGCCGCGTTCTGCACGCCGGTCACCTCGTGCTGGCGGGCCGTGTCGTCGTCCACATTGGCCTGCTGCAGCGCCGCCTCGGCCTGCTGCAGCGCCGCCCCGGCCGCGATATAGCGGTTGTAGTAGGCGTGCCGGGCGGCCTCGCTCAGCTGCCCGGCCTTCACCTCGCCCTCGATCGGGATCGCGCCGACCTGCGGGACGGCGGCCCCCAGGTCGACGCTCGCCGTGGGCAGCTGCGGCGCGCGACCGGTGCGCTGGACGTACTCCCACTCGACCCCGGCCTGGTCGTAGGCGGCCCTGGCCTGGGTCAGCAGCGCGTTCGCCTGCTGCACCCGCAGCTCGGCGTTGGTCTTCTGGCGCGAGAGCTCGTCGCGGGACGCCTGGAGGTTGCCCTGGGCCTCCTGCACCCCGGACGCAGCCAGGCTCACGCCCTGGACGTCGCGGTTGCGGGCGCGGGCGACCTGCACCTGGGCCGCGCGCACATTGGCGTCGGCGAACTGCACGTCGGCCCGGTTCGGGGCCTCGGTCAGGGCCAGCTGGGCCGCCTGTGCGGCGGCCAAGTCGGCCTCGGCCTGCGTCACCAGGGCGTCGAACGGGCGCGGGTCGAGCGTCGCCAGGAGCTGCCCGGCCTTCACGGCCTGGCCTTCGCTGACCAGCACCTGCGCGACGCGCCCCGCCGGCAGGAACGACAGCGCGACGCTGCGCGCCGAGCGGACGGCCCCGGTGCCGCTGATCTGGGTGAAGCCCGCGTCGGCGGGGGCGACGGGCTGGCCGGTCGGCTCGGCCGTGGGGGCGATCTGCGGCGTGGGCGGCGAGGTGGCGACGGCGGGCTGGGCGGCGGCGACCGCCCCGCAGGCGCTGAGCACGGCTGCGCCGAGGATGGTGGCGGCAACGGATCGTATGGTATACATCAACATCTCCTTACTATCGATAGCGTCAGGCCTTGGGGCTGCGCCCCAGACCCCGTTTTTATTGGGCTTTTGGCGGCTTCGCCGCCAAAAGCCCAATAAATTAAGATCTTGGGGGTGGCGAAGCCACCCCCAAACCCCCGGCGGGCGCATGCTCGCGTCGCCCCCGGATGGCGCTCTCCAGCGACTCGTAGACGCTGTAGGCCGTCGGCACCACCAGCAGGGTCAGCAGCGTCGAGGAGATCAGCCCGCCGATGATGATGATCCCCAGCCCGCGGCGCAGCTCGGCCCCCGCGCCAAGCCCCATCACCGTCGGGATGCTGCCGCTGATGATCGCCGCCGAGGTCATCAGGATGGGCCGCATGCGCACCTGCCCGGCCTTGATCAGCGCGTCGTAGGTGTTCACCCCGGCCTCGCGCAGCTTGTTGGTGTACTCCATCAGCATGATCGAGTTCTTCACCACCAGGCCCAGCAGCATCAGCACGCCGACCATGGCCACGATGTTCACCTCGACGCTGAAGATGCGCACCGCCGCCACGGCCCCGATCAGGCTGAGCGGCATCGCCAGCATCAGCACGATCGGCTTGGTGAAGGAGCGAAACGCCGCCGCGAGCACCATATAGATCAGCAGGGATGCCGCGCCCAGCGCCGAGATCAGGCTGCCGTAGCCATCCTGCTGCTGCTCGTAGGTGAACCCGCCGAAGCTGACGGTCACCCCCGCCGGCGGCGGGTTCGCGGCGATGACCTGCTGCATGTCGCCGATGACGTAGTTGATATTTCTGCCGAGGTTGTTGCCGCTCAGCAGGATCTCGCTGCGCCGGTCGGCGCGCAGGATGTAGCGCGGCTGGTCGGCCTGGCTGATCGTGGCGATCGTGCTCAGCGCCAGCAGGTTGCGCCCGACCGGGATGCGCAGCGCGCTGATCGTCGCCACGTCCTGGCGGTCCTCGGGGCGCAGCCGCAGCGAGATCGGGTAGGCGTGGCCGCCCTCGCGGTAGCGCCCGGCGTACACGCCGTTCACCAGGGTCTGCATGGTCAGCCCCAGGTTAACGTTGGTGACGCCGTAGCGCCCGGCGATATCGGGCTTGATCCGGTACTCGATGCTGGGCACGCCCGGCGTGTAGCTGGTGTCGAAATCGGCCAGGCCAGCGACCCCGGCCAGGGCGGCGCGCAGCTGCGCGGCGTAGGGCGCGAGCTGCTCCGGGCTGCCCTGGCCGCGGATCTGCACCTGGATGGGCCGCACGAGCACGTTGGTCAGCGGCCCGCTCTCGTAGTTGGTGCGCGAGAAGGCCAGCCGGGGCAGGCCGGCGAGCTGTGGGCGCAGCTGGCTCTGGAACGCCTCAAGCGGCGCGCTGCCGCCGTAGGTCACGAAGAAGAAGGCCTGCTCCTGACCCTCGACCCCGCCTACCGAGGCCAGTACATACTCAACCCCCGGCGCGGCCCTGAGGATCTGCTCGACCCTGCGGGCCTGCGCATCGGTCGTGGCGAGGGGCGTGCCGGGCGGCAGCTCGAAGGACACGCCGAACTGGCGGCTCTCATCGAGCGGCAGGAAGGCGTAGGGGACATAGAGGGCCTGCCAGCCGGTGACCCCGAGGGCCGCCAGCGTGGCCAGCATCACCAGGCCGCGGTGCGTGAGCGACCAGGCCAGCGCGCGCCGGTAGACCCGGTTGAGCCGGGTGTCCTGCACGTGCTCGTGGGTCACGTCGTCCTCTAGGTCGAGCGGCGGCGGCGCGGGCGCGCCCCTCGGGGCGCGCAGCCAGAGCGCCGCGATCGTCGACCCGTTGGTGAAGGCCTCCACGAGCGAGACGGCCATGGCGCTAATCACCACCAGCGAGAAGGCGCTGAAGATGATACCCGGGACGCCGGGCGCGCCGATCACCGGCAGGAAGACCACGATGATCGTCATGGTCATCGCCACCACCGAGCCGGCCACCTGGGCCGCGCCCCGGCTGGCGGCCTGGATGGGCGAGTAGCCCAGCTCTAGGTTGCGGAAGACATTCTCGCGCACCACGATCGCGTCGTCGATCACCAGGCCCACCGAGACCGAGAGCGCCAGCAGGGTGACGATGTTCAGCGAGAGGCCCAGGGCGTACATCGCCATAAAGGTGCCGGCTAGGATGATCGGCATGCCCAGCACGGTGACGACGGTGTGGCGCAGGTCGCGGAAGAACAGGAAGACCACCAGCACCGCGAAGACCACCGCGATGATCACATCCTCCAGGGCGCCGTCCACATTCTTGCGCACCTCCTCGGCCTGGTCGCGCACGACGGTGTAGCGCAGGTCGGGGTAGGCGGCGAAGATCTGGGTGAGCCGAACCAGGGCCGCGCCGGCGGTGTCGCTGGTGTTGGCGGCGCTCTGCTTGCTCACGCTCAGCAGCACGATGTCCGCGCCGTTCAGCCGGGTGTAGGTGTCCACCGGCGCGCTGCCGTCCACCACCGTGGCCACGTCGCCAACGGTGTAGCTGCCCAGGCCGAGCGGGATGGCGGCGATATCTTGCGGGGCGCTGAAGGCGCCGGGCGTGCTGAGCCGGTAGTCGAGCCCGTTGGCGCTGGCGCTGCCGAGCGAGAGCGTCGGGCTGGCGGCGGCGATCGCCGCGAGCACCTCGGTGGGCTGGATGCGCAGGGCCTGGACCCTGGCCAGGCTCAGCTCGACGTTGATCTGGCGCGTCCGCCCGCCGGCGACCGTCACCAGGCCGACGCCGGGCGCAGCCTGGATCTCGGGCACGATGGTGTCCTGGAGCAGCTGGTGGATGTCCTCGGGCGTGCGCGCGCCGACGCTGGTCACCGCCACCTCAAGAATCGGCAGCTGGCCCTGGTCGTACTGGGCGTAGGTCGGCTCCAGCACGCCGAGCGGCATCAGCAGGCGGGCGCGGCCGATCTTCTCCTTCATCAGCTGCTGGACGGAGTCGAGGTTGACGCCCACCCTAAACTGGGCGACCACCGTGGCCAGGCCGGGCTGCGCCCGCGAGACGATCTTGTCCACGTCGCTCAGCGTGGCGATCTGGTCCTCGATCGGCTTGACCACCTCGTCGGTGACCGCCTGCGGGCTGGCGCCGGGGTAGGCGGCGATCACCACGATCGTCGGCTGGTTCGAGGGCGGCAGCAGGGCCAGCGGCAGGCGCACGAAGGCCGCCGCGCCGAGGGCGATCACCGCCGCCATGGCGATCAGCACGAGCACCGGCTCGCGGATGGAGAAATCGGCAATGCGGTTGCCCCTGAGGGCGGGCGGTCTGGTTGGCGTGCTCACGGCGGTAGCCTCTTCAAGGTAACGATGACATCGCCGCTCAGTATCGCCCGCGGGCGGGCCGCCGTCACGGGACGGGCGTCGCGTCGCGGCTACACAAAATGGCCGCCCGCAGGGGCGGCCAGGTAGGACATTTGCTGTAGGGGCGGCCTGCCAACGGAGGATGTGGGAGCCAGAGCCGCCCAGGGCTGGTGCAAAGTCACCTCCCGGAGGGGGTGTGGGGGCGGCTTCGCCGC
>JBAXES010000382.1:0-4764 GCA_037140315.1 Chloroflexales bacterium | reverse complement strand
GGCCCCGAGGGCCACCGGCCACCACGCTGCGCCCGCCGGCGCGGCATCGGCTACCCGCGCCGCAATCTCGGCGTACTCGCGGGGCCGCCCGCCCACGGCCAGGGCGTCGATCGGCAGCTGCCCCTCGACGTCGCCGGCGCGGATGCGGATCAGCGGCTCCTGGTCGGGCTGCAGCGCCGCAAGCGTACTGCCGCCCGTCGGCCAGCCGATGGCCAGGGCACCGCTGGAGGCCGCCGCGCCCCCGAGCAGATCGACCCATCCCGGCGCGCGCGCCACGGTGATCGGCCGCCCCGGCGCGAAGAACGCGCCCCGCTCAGCGCGGGCCTGCGAGATGAATCTGTCCAGCTCTGATGGCATATACGCTTCCGCTGGTCACACAGCAACGTGAGGGCGTCCGCCCTAAAACCTGCCGTATATGTGCCAAGCAGGCACATGCTGCACTGATTGTGCTGCGGCGCGGCGTAGCCGCGCCGCAGCACAATCGGTTTTTCGTGGGAGCGGCGAAGCCGCTCCCACACCCTCACCAATCATATCGAGGTTTGCGGCCCCGGTGGCGCTAGAGAAGCCCCCGCCTGCGCAGCACGCCCAGCAGGGCCGGCTCGATCTGGGCGCGGATCTCCGCGTTGGCGTAGCCGGCCCAGCCCACGTCGGCGTGAATATCCATCGGCGCGTCCAGCTCACCGCCGCGGTCGTCGCTCAGCAGCACCCCCGCCTTCTCGGCGAGCATGATCGTCGCCATGTCGTAGGGGTGGCAGCAGATGCCCAGGGCCTCGCCGCGCGCGGCCAGGTGGCGGTCGAGGAGCGGGCGCAGGTCGGCGACAAAGCGGTCGTGGCCGGCGATCAGCTCGTAGAGCTGGCCTGCGCTGGAGATATACTGGTCCTCGAAGCACTGGGCCTTGCCGGCCTGTGGCGGGCCGAGCGTGGCCCGCACCACTGCCTCATCGATCGCGGCCAGCTCCTCGCGGGCGCCGGGGAAGAAGCGGCTGACCATCGCGAACCCGTGGGCGATGCTCGCCGCCCGCGAGGGCCGCAGGCGCACCGGCGCCTGCGCTCCGGTCAGCCGGTTATAGCGCTCCGCGTGCAGCGGGCCGTCGGCCGTGGCCCAGAGCACATCGCTCAGGTGCTGCTTCACCAGCGGGATCTCGGTCTGCACCGCCAGCTCAATATCGCGCAGCCGCGTCGCCGGACCCAGGTTTGGGGCCACCCCAGTGAGCACCCAGCCGCTGCGCTTCTGGTACATCAGCCCGCGCGTGCCATCGATCGGGTCAACCAGCACCCGGATAACAGCGTTATCCTCTGGGCTGCCCACCGGCAGCACAATCTTCCCGTCGGCGATCCCCTCGGCCACCAGCACTAGCGGCCAGGTCGGGGCCACCCGCTGTGCGAAGAAGCCCACCAGCAGTTCTTCGCTCACCCGGTCCACGGCGTAGATCGTATCGCCCGCCTGCTCGTCCTCCACCACCCCCGAAAGCTCATCGACGGCGCTGCGCTCGCATGCGGTCACCACCGCGTCGCGGATCTGGGCGTGCAGCTCTAGGATCAGGGCCAGGAGTTCTTCGCTCTGTTCGATCATCTCGTCACATCGCCCCTAATCTAGCGTTATCCGCGCCCCGTGGGCCAGCCCTAGGTCGCAGAGCCCCACGGCGTGGCTCGGGCTGTGCAGGGTGAAGCTGAAGACCCCCTCGCCGCGCGCGGCCAGCTGGGCGGCGATCGGCCCGCTCTCCGGCTCGTGCGGGCCGGGGCTGCGCAGGGCGATGTAGCTCTCGCCCAGCCGAAAGAGCCGCCGGCCCAGCTCCACCAGGGGCCGGCGGCCCAGCAGGGCCGTGTAGCGACCCGCGCTGGCGTCCAGGTTGGAAACCGCCACGCTCACCTGCGCCAGCCCGCGCGCACCATTGGCGTGGCCCCAGGCCTCGGGGCCGGGCACCCGCAGCTCGCGCGGGGTGACATCGCCGCACAGGAAGGGCAGCTCCGGGCGGGCGGGGCGGGCGGTCTGCCACTCCAGGCGCACGCCGTCGGGGCGGCTGCGCCCGCCGGCGTAGGGGCCCGCTATCTCCAGCCCGCGCGCCCGCGCGGCCTCCACATCCTCGGCGGTGTCGCCGGGCAGCAGGGCGAAGTCGATCAGCCCCTGGCCCGCCGCCACGTGCCGCCACCAGACGTGCTGCGGGGCCTCGGCCTGGAAGGCCAGCAGCTCTAGGTACGCCCCGTCGGCGAAGCTCACCAGGGCGTTGTGGGTCGTGCCGTCGGCGTGCTCGCCGCCCGGCGTGACCAGAAACCCGAGGGCCGCGTAGTCGGCGCTGGCCTGGGCCAGGTCATTCACAAGTATCACAAGATGGTCGACGCGCTGGATCATTGGCGTCTCCTGTTTGGCAAAGCGTGTGCTGGCTATTATAATCCAGTCAGCCTCCGACTATAGTAAGGATTACCTCATATGCCAGATCAAACCTTCCGCGCCCTCGTGGTCGAGGATGCCGCTGGGTCGCGCAGCGTACAGATCCGCGATGTGCCCATGGCCGACCTGCCCGCCGGCGAGGTGCTGGTGCGGGTGGCCTACTCGACCCTGAACTACAAGGATGGCCTGGCGGTGACGGGCAAGGGCAAGATCCTGCGCGGCAGCCCGATGGTGCCCGGGATCGACTTCGCGGGCACGGTGGTCGAGTCGGCCTCGCCCGACTACATCCCCGGCGACGAGGTTGTCTTGACCGGCTGGGGCGTGGGCGAGCGCTACTGGGGCGGCTTTAGCCAGATGGCCCGCGTGAAGGCCGGCTGGCTGGTGCCTCTGCCCGCCGGGCTCACGCTGCGGCAGTCTATGAGCGTCGGCACCGCCGGCCTAACGGCGGTGCTGGCGGTGCTGGCCCTTGGGCGCCACGGGCTGCGGCCCGGCGGGCGTGAGGTGGTGGTCACCGGGGCGGCCGGCGGGGTGGGCAGCGTGGCCGTGGCCCTGCTGGCCGCCGCTGGACATAATGTTGTCGCCTCGACCGGGCGGCCCCAGGAGTCCGACTATCTCAAGGCGCTGGGCGCTAGCGAGATTATTGATCGCTCGGTCTTCGCGGCGGCGGGCAAGCCGCTGGAGGGCGAGCGCTGGGCCGGCGCGGTGGACACGGTGGGCGGGGCGACGCTGGCCGGCGTGGTTCGCTCGCTGGCCTATGGCGGCGCGGTCGCCGTCTGTGGGAATGCCGGGGGCGTCGAGCTGAGCACCACGGTCTTCCCCTTCATCCTGCGCGGCGCGGCCCTGCTGGGCGTCGAGTCGGTCAACGTCCCCTTCGCCGAGCGTCGCGCCGCCTGGGAGCGCATCGCCCGCGAGCTGCCCCTGGCCCTGATCGACCGCATGACCGAGGTCATCGCCCTCGACGCCCTGCCCGCCTACAGCGAGGCGATCACCAATGGCCAGGTGCGCGGTCGGATCGTGGTGGATGTGAACGCCTGATGTTCACCACCCGCATCGCCACCCCCGAGGACGCCGCCGCGATCGTGGCGATCTACAACCAGGGGATCGCGGATCGCATCGCCACCTTTGAGACCCAGCCGCGCAGCGAGGCCGATGTGCTAGGCTGGTTCGGGGGCCGCCACCCGGTGGTTGTCGCTGAGGATAACGGTGTTATCTGCGCGTTCGCGAGCAGCTCGTCCTACCGTGTACGCGCCTGCTACGACGGCGTTGCTGAGTTCTCGGTCTACGTCGCGCGCGACCGCCGGGGCCAGGGCGCGGGCCGGGCGGCGATGCTGGCCCTGTTCGACGCCGTCGCCCCGGTCGGGGTCTGGAAGCTCGTCTCGCGAGTCTTCGTGGAGAATACGCCCAGCCGCACCATGCTCCGCGCGGTGGGCTTCCGCGAGGTTGGGGTGTACGAGAAGCACGCGCGGCTTGATGGGCAGTGGCGCGATGTGGTGATCATTGAGCGCCTGATCGAGGCCAACATAACGTAAAGGCGAGTGGCAAGTAGGGGCGGCTCGCGAGCCGCCCCTACAAGATCATATCGGCGAGGGCCGCGAGGTTGGGCGCGACGATCTCAGGCGCTATGCCGAGCCGCTCGGCAGGTGCTCCGGCCCGGTTGAGCCACGCGGTGCGCAGGCCGAATGACGCAGCCCCCGCGATATCCCAGCCGTTTGCGGAGACGAACAGGATGTCGGCGGGGGCGCAGCCGAGGTGCGCGCTCGCCAGCGCGTAGACCTGCGGGGCCGGCTTGAACATGCCGGCGGCCTCGACGCTCAGGATGGCCTCCAGGCAGCCTGCGATCCCGGCGTGCTCCAGCCCGGCCCGCAGCATGGCGGGCGCACCGTTCGAGAGCACCAGCTTGCGCGCGCTGGCGAGCTGGCCGAGGGCCGCCGCAACCTCAGGGAAGGGCGCGAGGTGCAGGTAGCTGTCGAGCAGGGCGGCGCGGTCGGCGGGGGCGAGGTCGAGCCCGAGGGCGGCACAGGCGAAGTCGAGGGCCTCGCCGGTCACCTGCCAGAAGTCGGCGTGGCGGCCCATCAGGCTGCGCAGCCAGGAGTACTCCAGCTGGCGCGCGCGCCAGAGCCGAGTGAGGGCATCGCCGTGACCCGGCCAGCGCGCCTCGCAGTTGTTCGAGACCGAGGCGACATCGAGGAGCGTCCCATAGGCGTCGAACACGATCCCGGCGAGTTGATCCATCGTGCCCTCCAGTTATCACCAAGGCACTGAAACACCGAGGTACTGAAGTATTACTTCAGTACCTCGGTGTTTCAGTGCCTTGGTGATGGCATCTTCCCAATCGAGTGTGGTTGTGGGGATCGTGACAGACCCGCTGATAGGTT
>JBAXES010000381.1:0-4774 GCA_037140315.1 Chloroflexales bacterium | reverse complement strand
GGCCTCGGCGGCGGCATCTTCGTCAGCGGCGCGGCGGTCACCATCTCGAGCAGCACGATCTACGGCAACACCAGCGTTGGTGGCGCGGGCGGCACGGGCTCATACGACTATGGCCGCGGCACCACCGGGAGCGCCCTCGGCGGCGGCATCTTCGCCAATGGCGGCACGATCAGCTACGGCTACACGATCCTCTTGGGCAACGGCGCGCCCGACTGCGCGGTCAGCGCCGGCGAGCTCACCTCGCTGGGCAATAACTTGATCAGCGACGCCGGCGGCTGCCCAGGCGACGGCTCGTTCTTCGCCACCGAGGCCAGCGCGGGAATCCTGCCCCTGGCCGATAATGGCGGGCCGACTGTCACCCACGCCCTCAGCGCCGGCAGCCCGGCGATCGACACGACCGGCGCGGATTGCCCCTTCGCGATCGACCAGCGCGGCGTGGCCCGCCCCGAGGGCGTCGGCTGCGATATCGGCGCGTTTGAGTATCAGCCTCCGGTGCGCGACCTGACCTTCACCGTCACGAGTACCTCAGATGACGGCGCTGGCTCGCTGCGCCAGGCCATCCTCGAATCGAATGGCAACCCTGGCTTCGATACGATCAACTTCGCTGTGTCCGAGCTCCCGCAGACGATCACCCTCGCCTCGGCCCTGCCCGCCATCACCGACCACGTGCTGATCGATGGCACGGGCCAGCCCGGCTACACGATCAGCGGCGGCGGCCTGCGCCTCTACGCCGACGGCAGCACGCTGCGCGGCCTGCGCATCACCGGCGCCCCCGGCAACGGCATTGAGATCCGCGGCAGCGGCAACACGGTCGAGCTGAGCACGATTACCGCCAGCGGCGGGGCCGGGGTCGCTGTCATCAACGGCAGCGGCAACCGCATTCGCAGGAATGGTATCTCCGCCAACGGCGGCCTGGGCATCAGCCTCGTCGGCGAGGCCGCGAACCAGCATCAGCCTGCGCCGCAGATCAGCGCGGCCACCGAGAACGCCGCCGACACCCTGATCACGGGCACGCTCGCCACCCAGGCCGAGACCAACTATATGATCGACGTCTACGCCAGCAAGGCGTGTGACCCGAGCGGCAGCGGCGAGGGCGAGACCTTCCTCGCCTCGACGCCGCTAAGCAGCCTGGCCGGCGGCACTCAGGGCTTCAGCCTGAGCCTGCCCCGCACCGACCTGGCCGGCCTCTGGATCACCGCCGTGGCCACCGACGGCGCCGGCAACTCCTCGGAGTTCTCGCCCTGCGCCGCCATGCGCACCAATGACCTCTGGACGAACGCCCGTCGGCTCAACCCCCAGCCCACCGGCGTGGCCAGCCAGGTCGGCGATACGCAGAGCCAGCTGATCGCCCACGACTTCCAGGAGCGCTGGTATCGCTTCCCGGTTACGCCCGGCAGCCGCATCCGGATCAAGCTGACCGGCCAGCCCGGCAGCACGCTCTCGCTGCACCGCGACCTGCAGAAGATCTACGACCAGCTCGGCGCGCCACAGAGCGCTGCGGCTCAGGCGGCTAAGGATCTGCCGTCGGGGTACCTGCCGGCGGGGTATCTGCCGGCGGGGTACTTGCCGGCAGGGTACCTGCCGGCGGGATACCTGCCGGCGGGGTACCTGCCGGCGGGGTACCTGCCGGCGGGGTATCTGCCGGCGGGGTATCTGCCGGCGGGATACCTGCCGGCGGGGTACCTGCCGGCGGGGTACTTGCCGGCGGGGTACTTGCCGGCGGGGTACTTGCCAGCGGGATACCTGCCAGATCTCTACGCCGGCGCGGTGCGCGACAGCCTGATGGCCTACGCGGTAGACCCGAACGGCGGCACGGTGCTGAGCGTCGACCGCAACAGCTGGGACCTGGCTGAGGATCTCTACATCCGCGTCACCGGCCCGGCCAATGCGGCCAGCCCCTTCAGCCTCCAGGTGACTATTGACGGTGGCCTCTGCTCCAACCTGGCGAGTCCGCCGAGCGTTATGCAGGCGTTCAACGGCGCAGCCCCGGCGGCGGGCAGCCTGAGCACGCTGATCCTGTGGGACTCGGCGGTGTTTGGGGCCACCAACCCTGGCGCGAACATCTCGGCCCTGGGCACGGCCCTGAGCAACTTCGCCGCGCGTAGCGACATCGGCGGCACGGTGATCAACCTAGCCGACCAGGTGGCCGGCCAGCCGCGCTACCCGCGCGTGGCCTTCGCCCGCCAGCAGGTGGCGGCGAACCCCACCTGTGTCAGCGCGGCCAACGCGCTGGCCGGCGAGATCAAGTCAGTCGTCACCGCCTACCGCACGGCGAATCAGCTGCCCACCGGCAAGACGAGCCTGAAGTACATTACCCTCGTCGGCGGCGATGAGAGCATCCCCTTCTTCCGCTACACCGACCAGGCCGGCATAGCAAATGAGAACGAGTACTTCCCGCCGGTCGCCGAGAGCAGCC
This sequence comes from Chloroflexales bacterium, assembly GCA_037140315.1. Lineage (GTDB taxonomy): Bacteria > Chloroflexota > Chloroflexia > Chloroflexales > Chloroflexaceae > Oscillochloris. Next base: position 2,358 of record JBAXES010000381.1, on the reverse strand, counting down.
CCTCGAACGCCAGCCTGCGCCAGGGCCGCGTCCTCGGCCAGGACGGCTACGGCTCCACCGTTGGGATCTGGCGCGGCACCTATGAGCTGCCCCTGCCCGATCTGTCCGTCGGTCGGCTGCTTGGCAATGACGCCACGGTGATCGGCCTGCTGAATAGCTACGCCGCCGCCAACGGCCAGGTGCGCCCGCAGTCGGCCCTGGTCACCGGCTACGACTTTGTGGCCGACGGCGCGGCCGCCGTGCGCGACGACATCACCGCCGGGCTGAACTCGGCCAGCTGCGCCACCCAGGCCGGCGGCTGCATCGCGCCGCGCACGCTCATCCAGCCGACTGGTCAGGGGCCGACCGGCCCGAACGCCTGGACGGCCGACCAGCTGCGCCAGCAGCTCCTGCGCCAGCGCAGCGATATGGTCTTCTTCACCGGCCACTTCAGCGCCGGGAGCCTGCTGGCCGCCGACTACAAGAGCGGCGTGCTCTCCAGCGAGGTGGCGAGCGCCCCGGCCAGCTTCACCAACAGCCTGATCTTCGCCCTCGGCTGTCATAGCGGCTATAACGTGTCCACGCCCGACGCGATACCCTTCTTCTCGCCCACCCCCGACTGGGCGGCCGCCTTCGCCGCCCGCGGGGCGACCTACATCGCCTCGACCGGCTTCGCCTACGGCGACACCGATCTAGTCGAGTACGGCGAGCGCTACCTGCTCAACCTGACCCGCGAGCTGCGCACCGGCAGCGGGCCGGTGGCGATCGGGCAGGCGCTGGTCGCCGCCAAGCAGGCGTACCTGACCCAGAAGCCGAGCCTGAGCGGCATGGACGAGAAGACTCTGCTCCAGTTCGCGCTCTACGGCCTGCCCATGCTCAAGGTGGATATGCCCGGCCAGCACCTTGCCGACCCCAATGCCACCTCGCTGGTTGCGAGCGCCTCCCCGGTGGCCGCCGGCCCCGGCGCCGCTCTCGGCCTGAAGATCGGCCAGACCAGCGGCGGCTCGTCCGAGATTATCATACGCGGGACGGCCACGCGCAAGGATGTGACTCTGACTAACGCCGTGGACAACAGCAGCGTCACCGCCACCTACTTCACCGGCGGCAGCGGCGTGGTGGCCAACCCGATCGAGCCGATCCAGCCGCTGGAGCAGAACAACGTCGGCGTGTCCGGCCAGATCCTGCGCGGCGTCGGCTTCCGCAGCGGCACCTACACCGACTACAGCGCTGTCACCCCGCTCACCTCGGCCCCGGCCACCGAGGGGTCGCGCGGGCACCCGGCCTTCCTCAGCGACGGCTTCTACCCGAGCCAGAACTGGAGCGCGAACTTCTTCGACACGCTGAACGACGGCCCGACATGGCTGATGGCCGCCGGCCAGTACCGCTCAGCCGGCCCCGGCCAGACCACCGGCACCATCCGCGTCTACAACCAGATGGACGTTCGGCTCTTCTACATCGACCAGGGCTGGACTAGCAGCGGCGACGCCGCCCTGAAGCAGGCCGCCGTGGCCCCGGCCCCCGACATCTACAAGGTGGAGAGCGAGCGCATTGTCGGCGGCGCGAACGACGGCAAGCTGATCATCCGCGTCATCGTGCTTGACAAGTCCAACACGGGCCTCCAGCAGGTCTGGATCACCTACACCGACACGGCGCACCCCGGCACCTGGCAGTCGATCGACCTGGCGCAGGATGGCTCCGACCCGACCCTCTGGACAACCCCGGTCGGCGGGGTCGCCCTGCCCGACACGGCGCTATTTATGGCCCAGGCCGTCAGCTCGACCGGGCGGGTGAGCCTCGACACTAACCTGGGCAACTATTACAGCCCGTTGGCCAGCGATCATACGCCTGCCACGGTCGACACCCAGCTTACCGCCGTTAGCGCGCCGACCGGCGGCGTGTACGGCCAGCCCGTGAGCTTCAGCTACCGCCTCAGCGCCGCGGGCGGCGCGAGCCTGGCCGACCAGCCGGTCAGCCTGAGCCTCGGCGGCCAGCTCGCCTTCGCCACCACCGACGCCAGCGGCCAGGCCAGCTTCAGCCTGACCCTCAGCCAGCTGCCGGGCGAATACACGGCCCAGGCCGGATTCAGCGGCGGCAGCGGCTACAAGCCGACCCGCCTGGCGGGCGGCTTTACGATCAGCAAGGACAACACGCGCCTGACGATCAGCCCGGCCAACGCCGGCAGCATCCTGGTGGGCCAGGCCACCGGCATCAGCGCCGCCCTGGCCACCGACGAGGCGAGTAGCCAGCCGATCGCCGACAAGACCGTCATCTTTGTCGCCACCGGGGCCACCGGCGTCTTCGGCGACGCCGAGAAGACCGGCCAGGATGGCCATGCCGTCCTGGGCGCGGTGAGCTGGCCGGCCGGCACCTACAGCGTGC
>JBAXES010000380.1:0-4783 GCA_037140315.1 Chloroflexales bacterium | reverse complement strand
ACAGGTAGCCCAGGGCCATCTTGGCCAGGGCCGCGCCCGCCGTCAGCACCGCCACGTCGCCGATGTCGCCGGCCAGGTAGATCGCGAAGCCCGCGCTGGCCACAAAGTCGGTCGCCGTCATCAGGAAGGAGACCGCCGTGTAGCGCACGAAGCCCCTCGGCAGGGCCGGCAGCAGCGGGCCGGGGTCGCCCGCCCCGACATCCAGCTCGCTCCATAGCCGCAGCACCTGCCAGCCGGCCAGGGCCACGGCCAGGGTCGGCGCGAGCACGGTGGCCCCCAGCACGCCCAGGATGTCCCACTGGTCGGGCAGCAGCAGGATGGCGGCCACGCTGAGCAGCTGGGGCAGCAGGCCGGCGGCCAGGGCGATGCTGTTCCAGGCCCGCTGCTTGAAGAAGCTGTTCAGGTAGGCCATGAAGATGTCGTAGCAGACGCCGAGGAAGAGCAGGGCGATGCTCGCGGCGATCACCAGCCAGCCGTAGCCGTCGAGCAGGCCCAGCAGCTGCAGCTGGTCGAGCGCGCCGAGCTTGGGGTCGGCCAGGATCTTCTCGCGCAGGGTGCCCAGGTACGGCCCGCGCAGCCAGCTGGCCAGGCCGCCGCCGACCACCAGCAGCACCGCCATCTGGGCGGCGAAGACGGCGGTCAGCAGGCGCAGCACGGCGCGCGGCCCGCCGGATCGGCTCAGCTCGGGGATGTACTTGGGCAGGGCGCGCTGGGTGCCCAGGTCGATGGCGGTGCCCAGGCCGTTGTTCGCCCCGCTGATCAGGGCCAGCAGCCCGTAGCCGGCCTGGCTGAGCAGGTTCAGCTTGACCAGGGTCGAGAGCACCTCGGCCACCAGGCGCAGCGGCACGAACAGGGTGTTCCAGACCACCGCGCGCGAGACCTGGGCGGCCAGGGCACCCGGCTTGGGCGGATGTGAGGGTTGAACTTCAGGAGCCACGAGCGTGTTTCGCCTTCGGCAGAGCGGTGCCGATCTGTCTGCTGACTGATATGGTCGCCTTCGGCGGCCATATCAGTCAGCAGACAGATCTTATTTTTTTACCAGGTCCAGCTCGAACATGCCCACATACCAGCGGCGCTGGGCGCGGTAGGCCAGGCCCTCCAGGCCGAGGGCGCGCAGGGCGGCGCGGATGGCCCGCCGGCTGGCCTTCGGGCTGCGCAGCGCGCCCCGGCGCAGCTGCTCCTGGCGCATATCCCGCACCGTAAAGCCGTGGCGCCTGCACAGGCGCACGAACTGGCCGTAGCGGAAGTAGTGCATCTCGCTGAGCCGCTGCATGTCGCGGAACGCCGTCCCCGCCTTCGTGCGCCCGCGCCGGGCGATGATCGCCTCGGCCAGGGGGCGCGGCAGCCAGTTGATCCCGCGGATGTGGTAGTGCGGGTCCACCCAGGCCCGCCGGTTGATCGCGGTGAGCAGGCAGTGGCCGCCGGGCCGCAGCACGCGGGCGATCTCGGCGAGCATGGTCGCCGGCGACTGGACGTGCTCGATCACATCCCAGGCCACCACCGTGTCGAAGCTGGCGTCGGCGAAGGGCAGGGCCTCGCCGGCGGCGTTGAAGACCGGCAGGCTGAGGCCGTGGCGGGCGGCGCGCAGCCGCACGATCTCGCAGTAGGCCGGGTTGTACTCGCTGGCCACCACCCGCGCGCCGCGCAGGGCCGCCGCCACCGCGAAGCCGCCCATGCCCGCGCCCAGGTCGAGCAGGCGCATCCCAGACAGCCAGCCGGCCGCCCCGGCGAGCATATCCAGGCGCTCGCCCTGGTGCTGCTCCTGGTTGATCCGCCGCTCGCGCCAGCCCTCATAGTCGCGCCGCCAGGTCATATGCTGGAGCCAGGGGTCGATCGCCCGCTCTAGCTCGGTTGTCGTGTCACTCATTATGGCGCTCCCACCTTATGAAAAAGCACCAGGTCGTCCTGCTCGTCCACGATCTGCCAGCGCGGGTCGGCCCGCAGCGTCTCGACGATGCCAGCGCCCTGGATGGCGCTGGCCCGCGTGTCGATGAAGGCGTAGGCCGCCTCGTCGATCTGGTGGTGCATCTTGCCGCCGGGGATGTAGTAGAGCGTGCGCGGCAGCAGGTGCGGGGCCAGGAACGAGGTCGCCGCCACCGTCGCGTCGGGCGGGATCTCCGCGCGCATGCGCTCCATGACCGCCACCCGCGCCGCCGTCTCGGGGTTGCGGAAGGCCGACACCGCCGGATTCTTCAGCGGGATGTTCAGCAGGCCGACGATCAGCGCCAGGGTGCCCAACGCCCAAAGGGGGGGGATTTCAGGGAGGGTAAAACCCTCCCTGAGACCCTCCCAGCGGCGCAAGGCCCATGCCGCGCCGTAGATCGCCGCGATGATCAGCCCAGGGATGGCCAGGATCTGGTACTGCTCGGTGATCACATACTGGTAGACCCGGTTGGAGAGCAGGTTGATCGCGAAGATCGGCGCGGCCAGCAGCAGCTCGCGCGGGGCCAGGGCCGGCAGGAAGAGCAGGGCGCCCAGCATCAGGGCCAGGTACTGGAGCTTGGCCGGCTGGAATACGAAGAAGAAGATCTGCACCGGGTGGGTGACGATGTTCTTGGCGATCTCGGTCAGGCTGCCGCCCAGGTGCAGGTAGTAGCAGGCCTGGGGGCTCAGCCCGCAGGGCCACATGTCGTTGTAGTCGCGGCCAAGGTCGAAGGGCACCGCAACCTTGGCCGGGTGGAATCCGGCGGCGTAGAACAGCGGCGTGATGTAGGTGAGCGCCACGTAGAAGTAGATCAGGCCGACCAGCGCGGGCCACACGGCGAAGGGCCAGCGGGCGCGGCGCAGGGCCGCCACCATGCCGAAGGCCACCACCACCAGGGCCGCGTCGGTGCGGGCGAGCATGGCCACGAAGAGCGTGGCCAGGTAGGGCCAGAGGCTGCCGCGCTCCAGGAAGAAGAAGGCCCAGAGGAAGAGCACCAGGGCCGGCACGCGCGGCTGGAACGGCCCGGCCATGGCCATAAACTGCGTGGTCGGGTAGAGCAGATAGACGGCGGCGAAGGCCACGCCGGCCCAGCCGCTGCCGAGGCGGCGCGCGGCGATCAGGTAGACCGGGATGGCCGCCGAGGCCAGCATCAGCACCTGCACCGCCACCAGCGTGTAGGCCGAGGGCGCGATCGCGTAGAAGGGGATGGCCGGCAGGAAGCCCAGGGCCACGTCCAGGCCCATAAACGTGTCGGTGAAGTTGTAGCGCGAGACCAGCAGGAAGCGCCCGTGGAGCGTGCCCCAGATCGGCATGTGGAAGTCCACCATGTCGAAGCCCTGGCCCCAGCGCGCGTACTTGAAGGCCCCGGCGGCGATCAGGGCGGCGCTGAAGGTCAGCAGCAGGGCTGAGAGCGCTATACGCGGCGTGGCGCGGTTCTGTGAGAGCATATCTATCTACATTACTCTGATGGTGGCCGGCTTCTCCCCGGCGGGGAGGCTCGGAGGGGGCAAAGCCCCTCCGAAAGAAAAGAAAAGGAATTCTTCGAGGGCCTGCGGCCCCCACCCCGGCTACCCGCTCACTGGCGAGGTGGCGATCCGCAGCACCCACTGGTCGAGGGCGGTGGCGAGGGTCAGGGCGAGGACGGCGACGATCAGAATCTGGCCCCAGCGACCGCGCTGCCAGATCCGGTCGGCGTAGACCGCCCAGCAGACCGACATAGCCGGCAGCATGTAGAAGATCTGCTTATCGACCATTGAGATGCGGTAGCCGGCGAGCATAAACAGCAGCGCCACGCTCATCCAGGTGGCCAGCACGATCCAGGCCAGGGGCCGGCGGCGCAAGGCGATGAAGCCGGGTACGGTGAACAGCATCGGGATGCCGATCCCGTAGAACAGGTAGTCGCCCGGCCAGATCCGGTAGTCGAGGTGCGGGATGAAGCCGAGCATATAGGCCGCGAAGGGCGGGCGCTCCACGCCGACGCTCTCCGGCCCCCTGGTGAAGACCGTCTGCATATAGGGCACGGTGCGCGCGATCATCAGCGGGACGTACTGGCCGTAGTAGATGATCAGCGCCAGGGCGATGGCCGCGCCGGCGGCGACCCAGAGCGGGCGCAGGCCGGCCCGCAGCTCGGCCCACTGGCCGCCGCGCAGCGCGTTCAGCCAGACTAGGATGGTGAGGCCGAGCAGGAAGACGCCCATAAACACGCCGGTGACGGTGTAGATCAGGAAGGTGGCCAGCAGCACCAGCGCGAGCGCCAGCATCGGCCCGCGCTCGCGCAGGCGGTCCCACAGGCCGATGATCATCGTGTGGGCCAGCAGGGTGAGCCAGAGCCCGAAGGCGGTGGGCACGTTGCCCCAGGAGTGCAGCAGAAAGCCGACCGGCAGCGCGACGTAGGTGATCGCCGCGATCAGGGCCCCGCGCGCGCTCAGCCCGGCCTTGCGGGCGATCACGGCGATCAGGACCGGTCGGCTGGCGTCGAGCAGCAGGCTGAACATATTCGCCGCCAGCTCCATCGACATCGGCGTGAAGGCGAAGAGCGTGGCGAAGATGTGATACCAGGGCGAGTAGGGGATCACCGGGCGGTTCGCGCCCCACTCGGCCGTCGGCATGGTCGACTCGTTCAGCGGGCTGTTGACCCCGTAGAGCACCGGCAGCTGGCCCTGGAGGATCCAGCGCGCCCGCTCCATGTGCCAGTGGACGTCGATGGCCTCGAAGTAGGGGTAGAGCATGCCCACGGCCTTCAGCCAGTAGCCGACCAGGGAGACGATCAGCAGCAGGCTGACGAAGCCGGAGCGCGACTCCGCAGGCACGCCGGAGGCCCGGAAGAGCCACGCGGTGACGGGGCGCGCGGCCAGGGTG
>JBAXES010000379.1:0-4786 GCA_037140315.1 Chloroflexales bacterium | reverse complement strand
GCGCATCCCCTCCCGCCCTGCCCGCCTGATGATCTGCCGGAATGCTCAGCTCGCGCTGGCGAGCACCTGGCGCAGATGCTCACCGGCACCTACGCCGCCGCCCTGCCCGAGTGGCTGGCGGCGCTGGCCGCCGCAGGCCGCACAGTTCCGGCGTCCATCCTTTTGGCCCTGCTCGAGTACGGCCGGGCTAAGGAGCCGCTGCGCCCCGTGATCTGCGCTCTGCTCGGCGCGCGTGGGCGCTGGCTGGCGAGCCTCAACCCCGACTGGGGCTACGCCAGTGCGGCGCAAGATGTGTCGGCTCCCGAAGATGTGACCTTGCGCTGGGAGACCGGCTCGCGCGCGACGCGGCTGGCCACCCTGGCGCGGCTGCGCGCCGACGAGCCGGGCCGCGCCCGCGAGCTGCTCGCCGCCAGCTGGGCCAGCGAGAAGGTCGATGAGCGGGCGGACTTCCTGGCGACGTTCGCCCAGGGGCTAAGCGCGACCGACGAGCCACTGCTTGAGCAGGCCCTGAACGACCGCTCCGAGCGGGTGCGCAGGGGTGCCGCCGAGCTGCTGTGCCGCATACCGGACTCGGCCCTGAACGCGCGCATGATCGCCCGCGCCAGCCAGCTCGTGCGCTGGGTCGCCGACGCCAAGCCGCAGATCGAGGTGACGCTGCCCGAGGAGTACGACAAGGCCATGCAGCGCGACGGGATCGCGCGCAAGCCAGTCGGCTCCGGCTTGGGTGAGAAGGCCTGGTGGCTCAGCCAGATGATCGAGCTGATCCCACCCGATGTGTGGTGCACGCTCTGGGACGCGCGACCTGTCCAGATTATCGCTGTGCGGATGCCGAAGGAGTGGCGCGGCCTGCTGCTGGCCAGCTGGAGCGAAGCCGCCCGCCGCCACGCCGACCAAGGCTGGCTTGAGGCCCTGATCGCCCTGCGGCGGGCCGACAACAAACCCGGAAGCCTGAGCGAGCTGCTGCCGCACCTGACGCCCGCCCGCCGCGAGCAGATCACTATGGAGTTGCTACAGACCGATCAGCCGCTGGATGGCGACCACCCGGCCCTGACATCCCTACCCTCACTGCCGGGCGTCTGGAGCCACGAGCTCGCGCGCGCGGTGCTGGGGGCCCTGCGCCGGCGCTTTCTGGCCAGCTCCAAGGTCCTATACAGCGACTGGCAGCTGCGCGCGGCCCTGGAGCTGTTCGCCGCCCGTATGCCGACCGACCTCGCCGGTGAAGCTGGGGCGGTGATCCCGGATAAGCTGCGCGAGCTGCCGGGCTGGGAAGAGTCGATCCGCCAGTTCGAGGGGCTGCTGCGCTTTAGAGATGAGATGCTTCGCGCCCTACGCGAGAGTTGAGATGAATATTTTGATTGAGGATGGGCAGCGAAGCTGCCCATCCTCAATCAAAAGAATTAAGGAGGAATAAGTATGTCCCAGCGTCTGCGTGAGCACGCCGAGCACCAGTACGCCGAGGAGCTGCGCGCGCTGGCGCGCCAGGACGACCGCCCGCGCCCGACCGGCTGGCTGCTCTCGCCCTGGGCCGTCGCCGCCTATCTCCTCGGCGGCACCCTCGGCGATGGCACCGTGATTGAGCCGAAGTACATCGGCAGCCGGCGGGTGATCGAGATCGCGATCGCCACCCTGGCCACCGACCGCGCCCTGCTACTGATCGGCCTGCCCGGCACCGCGAAGAGCTGGGTCTCCGAGCACCTGTCGGCCGCAATCTCAGGCGACTCGACCATGCTCATCCAGGGCACCGCCGGCACGAGCGAAGAGTCGATCCGCTACGGCTGGAACTACGCGCGCCTGCTGGCCGACGGCCCATCGGCGGCGGCGCTGGTGGCCAGCCCGATGATGCGGGCCATGCAGGACGGCAAGATCGCCCGCGTCGAGGAGCTGACCCGTATCCCCGCCGAGGTGCAGGACACGCTGATCACCATCCTCTCGGAGAAGACCCTGCCCATCCCTGAACTCAATAGCGAGGTGCAGGCGGTGAAGGGCTTCAACCTGATCGCCACCGCCAACGACCGCGACCGCGGCGTGAACGACCTCTCCAGCGCGCTCAAGCGCCGCTTCAACACCGTTGTGCTGCCGCTGCCCGACACGGTCGAGGCGGAGGTGGACATCGTCCAGCGGCGGGTGGCGAGCCTGGGTGTGGCCCTGGAGCTGCCCGCCGAGGCCCCGGCCCTGGCCGAGATCCGCCGGATCGTGACGGTCTTCCGCGAGCTGCGCGGCGGGCAGACCGCCGACGGCAAGGCCAAGCTCAAGTCGCCCAGCGGCACGCTCAGCACGGCCGAGGCGATCTCGGTGGTGAACAGCGGCCTCTCCCTGGCCGCCCACTTCGGCGACGGGGTGATGCGCGCCGGCGACGTGGCCTCGGGCCTGGTCGGCGCGGTGATCAAGGACCCCGTGCAGGACCGGCTGGTCTGGCAGGAGTACCTGGAGACGGTGGTGAAGGAGCGCGACGGCTGGAAGGATCTCTACCGGGCGTGCCGGGAGCAAGAGTGAACTCTGCTCGCGGCACACCCGGTAAATCAACATATATTCTGCTCAAGATTGCGCGCGGAGCGCGCCATCTTGAGCAGAATATATACATGAATTTAGGATGACGATGTCATCACACCATATTTTTGGGATCAGACACCACGGGCCGGGCTCGGCGCGCAGCCTGCGCCGGGCGCTTGAGGATCTCGCGCCCGACGCGATCCTGGTGGAGGGGCCGCCCGATGCCGAGCCGGTGCTGCCGCTGCTGGCCCGCCCGGACATGCGCCCGCCGGTGGCCCTGCTGGTCTACGCCGCCGACCGGCCGCGCGACGCGGTCTTCTACCCCTTCGCGACCTTCTCGCCCGAGTGGCAGGCGATCAGCTACGGGCTGGGGCGGGGCGTATCCGTGCGCATGATGGATCTGCCCCAGTGGCACCAGCTCGGCCAGGATCAGGATGCGACCGAAGAGGCTGCCCTTCATCCCTCATCCAGCATCCTTCACCCTTCCCAAGATCCGCTGGGCTGGCTGGCCCAGGCCGCCGGCTTCAGCGACGGCGAGCGCTGGTGGGAGCAGATGGTCGAGCAGCGCCGCGACAGCGTCGGTATCTTCGCGGCGATCCTGGAGGCCATGGCCGCCCTGCGCGTGGAGTCGCCGGCGCCCGAGCCGAGCGAGGCCCGCCGCGAGGCGTGGATGCGCAAGTCGATCCGCGCCGCCCTCGCCGAGGGGTTCGGGCGGGTCGCCGTGGTCTGCGGGGCCTGGCACGGGCCGGCGCTGGTCGATCTGGGCGACCCAAAGGGCGACGCCGCCCTGCTCAAGGGCCTGCCGAAGATCAAGACCGAGGCCACATGGGTGCCGTGGACGTACGACCGGCTCTCGTACGCCAGCGGCTACGGGGCCGGGATCACATCGCCCGGCTGGTACGACCACCTCTGGGAGCACGAGCATCAGGTGACGGTGCGCTGGATGACCCGCGTGGCCCGCCTGCTGCGCGGCCAGGACCTAGACGGCTCGGCGGCCCACGCGATCGAGGCGGTGCGCCTGGCCGAGGGCCTGGCGGCCCTGCGCGGCCACCCGCTGCCGGGCCTGCCCGAGCTCAACGAGGCATGCCGGGCCGTCTTCTGCTTCGGCGGCGACGCGCCGATGCGCCTGATCCACGAGCAGCTGATCGTCGGCGAGCGCATGGGCGGCGTGCCCGAGGAGACGCCAAGCGTGCCACTCCAGCAGGATCTGGCGCGCGAGCAGCGCCGGCTCAGGATGGCCCCCGAGGCCAGCTGGAAGGATCTCGATCTCGACCTGCGCAAGCCCCTTGACCTGGAGCGCAGCCACCTGCTGCGCCGGCTGGGCCTGCTCGGGGTAGCCTGGGGCCAGCTCCAGAGCGGCGGCGGCACCGGCACCTTCCGCGAGGTCTGGCGCATCCAGTGGCAGCCGGAGCTGGCCGTGGCCCTGATCGACGCCGCGATGTGGGGCAACACCGTGCTCGGCGCGGCATACGCCCGCACGCTGGGCGCGGCCGAGCGCGCGGCCGACCTGCCCGATCTGGTGGCCATCGTCAACCAGGCGCTGCTGGCCGACCTGCCCGACGCCGTGCCCGCGCTGATGGCCTGGCTCCAGGAGCGCTCGGCGCGCACCGCCGACCTGGCCCAGCTGATGGACGCCCTGGTGCGCGAGGATCGGCTTACCCGCAGCAGCCTGGCGGCGAGCCTGCGCTACGGCGGGGTGCGCAAGACCGACACGGAGATGATCGCGCAGGTGGTGGACGGGATCGTGCTACGGATCTGCATCGGCCTGCCCGGCGCGTGCAGCTCGCTGAACGACGACGCGGCGGCGGCTATGTTCGGGCGGATCGTGGCCGTGGGCGCGGCCCTGCGCCTGCTCCAGAACGCCGAGCACCTGGCGGCGTGGCACCTGGCCCTGCGCCGGGTCGCCGATCTGGCCGCCGTCCACGGGCTGGTGGGCGGGCGCTGCTGCCGACTGCTGCTCGACGCGGGTGCCCTCGACGGCGAGGAGGCCGCCCGGCGGGTCGGCCTGGCCATCTCCAGCGCGACCGCGCCGGCCCATGCTGCGGCCTGGGTCGAGGGGCTGCTCAAGGACAGCGGGGCCATCCTGCTGCACGACGACCTGCTCTGGGGCATCCTCGACGGCTGGGTCTCCGGCCTGGCGCCGGCCCTCTTCCAGCAGACCCTGCCGCTGATCCGGCGCACCTTCGCCACCTTCGCGCCCGCCGAGCGGCGCCAGATGGGCGAGCGGGCTAGGCGCGGCCCGGCGGTTGGCGGGCCAACCGCCCATGCCGACGACGAGATCGACGCCGCCCGCGCC
>JBAXES010000378.1:0-4807 GCA_037140315.1 Chloroflexales bacterium | reverse complement strand
GAACAGGGAACAGGGAACAGAAATACCGCATCCTGATGCAGTACAATTGCCTGAACTGTAACGTACGCTGAAACCTTGTCTAAAACCCCAACAGTGGAGAAGAGTGCGGGGGCGGCAAAGCCCTCTTGCACGGCAGCCGCACCTGTGAGAACATGCACGGGGCGATCTTTGAAGTAGCATAGGAATACGTTATGGGCACCACACACCGATACGCGCGCCTCTTGTCGATCCTGGCCGTGCTGGCTTTGCTGGCGAGCCTGCTCGCCGCCACGCCGGCGCGGGCGTCCAGCGGCACTGTCAGCCCCCAGGAGGGCGGTGTCGGCACGCGATTTAACTTTAGCGCCGATGGATTTCAGCCCGGCGAGCGGGTCGACTCCTGGGTGACTGGCCCCGATGGCAGCGTGAACCCCCGCTACCCGTCAGTCTACGCCGATGTGCTGGGAGGCATCGTCTGGTCGTGGGACGTGGCCCCCGGCACAGCCAACGGTAAGTGGAATATGACGGCCCGCGGGATCGTTAGCGATGTCCGCGTGGTGATCGGCTTCACCGTGTCAGGCTCGGCCTCCATCTCGCTCCCTGCGAGCGTCAGCCCGGCCTCGGGCGCGCCGGGCACCGCGTTCTCCTTCGTCGTGGGGGGCCTGAAGCCCGGCGAGCGGGTCGGCGCGTGGCTGACCCAGCCTGATGGGTCGAGCCGCGACTTTGTCCCCGGCAAGGAGTTTCGGGCCTATGCCGACAAGAGCGGGTCGGTGAGCTGGAGCTGGACATCGCCCGCAAAGGCGCCGGTCGGCGCCTGGCTGGCGAACGTTCGCGGACTTGACAGCGACCGCGAGGTGAGCTTCGGCTTTAGCATCAGTGGCGCTTCGCCCGCCAGCCCCGCCCGCTCGATCACGCCGACCTCGGGCGCGCCGGGCACCACCTTCACCCTGGTTGTGGGCGGATTCAAGCCCAGCGAGCGTGTGGGCAGCTGGCTCAACCAGCCCGATGGCGGTCGCCGCGAGGCCACGCCCTACATTGTCGCCGACGGTAGCGGCGTGGCCACATGGTCGTGGAAGTCCCCCGCCGACGCCCCTAGCGGGGCCTGGCAGGCGGTGACGCACGGCCGCGACGCCGGTCGAGAGGTCGTTCTGGACTTCACCATCACCGGGGCGAACCCGAACCCCGCCGGCCCGAGCGGGCCGGCGATCACGGTCAGCCCTGTCAGCGCCCACCCCGGCGACACCCTGACGGTCGGCGTCACTGGCTTCCAGCCCCACGAGGACTTGAACTACTGGTTCACTAGGCCTGACGGCCTGCCCGTGGAGAACTGGATTACGATCACCGCCGACCGCGAGGGCGGGGCCACCTTCACCTACCGAGTGCCCAACAACGCCCCCTCCGGGAACTGGGCGGTAAATGTTCACGGCGATAGCTCGGGCCGCAGCGCACAGGGCCCCTTCAGCGTGACGGCCGTCGCGCAGCCATCCAGCGTTACGCCGTCGTCTGGGCCGGCGGGGACAACCTTCACGTTCACGGCCAGCGGCTTCCGCGACCTGCCCGAGAAGGTTATCTTCTGGTTCATCGACCCGAGCGGGAAGAGTGTAGCCGGCCCGGAGTGGAAGCACAACAACGAGGACAGCACGGTGACCTGGCAGTGGGCCTCGCCAGCAGACGTGATCGCCGGCGACTGGCAGGCGGTCGCCCACGGCGAGGTGTCGCATGTCGAGCGGGTGATCCCCTTTACGATCACGCGCGATGCGCCTCCCCCCGCCACGGCCAGCGCCTCGGTGTCGCCGGAGAGCGGCGGGCCGGGCACCACCTTCACCTTCACAGCCGACGGCTACAAGGAGGGCGAGCGGGTCGGCTACTGGCTCAACCAGCCCGACGGCACTATCGTGCGCTTCGACCACGAGGTGGGCGGCGATGGGACGGGCCGGGTGACCTGGACGTGGACGGCCCCGGCCGACGCGCAGCGCGGGACCTACACGATGAGCGCCCGCAGCTCGCAGGTCAATAAACGCGGCAGCAACCTGAGCTATGACATCCGCTTCACGGTGAAGTAGGCGGCGTTTGGATCGCGGAAGACATGAGATGAGCCGAAAGACGCGAGCCCGAACTTCACGAAGTTCGGGCTCGCGTCTCTCGTCATCGTTCGTGTCGCTCGTGATCCAGATGTCCGGTGGCGAACTGTAGGTGGTAGAGCCGGTGGTAGAACCCGCCCTGCGCCAGCAGCTCCTCGTGGCTGCCGTCCTCCACCACCCTGCCCTGCTGCAGGACGATGATCCGATCTACGTGGCGGATCGTGCTCAGGCGGTGGGCGATCACGATGCTCGTGCGCCCGTGCAGGATGCGCGCCAGGGCGCCCTGGATGAGCGCCTCGGTGGCCGTGTCCACGCTGCTGGTGGCCTCGTCGAGGATGAGCAGCACCTCGGGGTTGAAGGCCATAGCGCGCGCGAAGGCCAGCAGCTGGCGCTGGCCGATCGACAGGTTCGAGCCGCGCTCGCGCACCTCGTGGCCGTAGCCGCCCGGCAGCCGCTCGATGAATACCGAGGCGTTCACCAGTTCGGCAGCCCAGCGTACGCGCTCATCGCTGATCTCCGTGTTGTGTAGGCGGATGTTGCTGGCGATCGTCCCCGAGAAGCAGACTGGGTCCTGCGGCACGGCGGCCACGTGGCGCCGTAGGTCGTGTTGCGCGACCGTGCGGATGTCCACCCCGTCGAGGAAGATCCCGCCCCGCTGCACGTCGTAGAAGCGGGCCAGCAGGCCCACCATCGAGCTCTTGCCCGCCCCGGTGGCCCCCACGATCGCCACCGACTGGCCGGCTGGGATGCGCAGGCTGATCCCCCTCAGCACCGGCTCGTCGGGGTTGTAGCCGAACACCACGTCGCGGAACTCGATCTCGCCGCGCAGCGGGCTGGGCAGCGACGTCGGCTGCTCCGGGTCGCACACATCCGCAGGCGTGTCGAGCACCCCAAAGATGCGCTCGGCCGAGGCCATGGCCGCCTGGAGGATGGTGTAGCGCTCGGCCAGGTTGCGGATTGGCTGGAAGGCTCGTTCGGTGTACTGCACGAAGGCCGCCAGCATGCCCAGCGAGGCCCAGCCCGCTAGCACGCCCTGCCCGCCGCCGTACAGCACTGCCGCCGCTCCCACGGAGGCCATCAGGCCCACCGCTGGGATGAACAGAGCGAAGATCAGCACCGAGCGCATGTTGGCCCGCAGGTAGGCCTCACTCAGGTCGGCGAAGTGGGCCTGGCTGATCCCCTCGCGGTTGAACAGCTGTGTCACCAACACCCCGCCGATCTGCTCGTTCAGGTAGGTGTTGATCCTCGCCAGGCGCTGCCGCACCACCCGGTAGGTGCTGCGCATAAAGCGCTGGTAGATCGCCACGATCCCCGCCAGCACCGGCAGCGTGGCGATGCTGATCAGGGCTAGCCGCCAGTTCAGCGCTAGCATCACCGTGATGATGCCAACCAGCGTGACTGTGTCGGCGAGGATCATCACCAGCCCCTGGGTCAGGAACTCGTTGAGGGCGTCTACATCGTTGGTGATGCGGGTGAGCAGCCGGCCCACCGGGTTATGGTCGAAGAAGCCCAGGCTCAGGCCTTGGATGTGCCGGAAGATCGCCGTGCGCAAATCCTGCATCACCTGCTGGCCAACGCTGTTCATAATGTAGTTGTGGGCGTAGCGCAGGGCGAAGTTGGAGGTCAGCACGCCCGCGTAGATCGCGAAGATTGGCCACATGCCGTCCAGCTGTCGCGCCGAGATCGGCCCGTCGATCGCCCGCTGCACCAGCAGCGGCGGGGCCAGGTCGGTCAGCGCCGCGCCCAGCAGCAGCGCCACGGCGAGGGCCAGCCGACGCCAGTGGGGCGCAACGAACACCGTCAGCCGGCGCACCAGCCGCCCGTCGTACGCCTTGCCCAGGATCTCATCGTCGCTGAAGCTTTGTGGCATATGGAATCCCTCGCGTTAGGGCTGCCGCCCTAAAACCCTTAGTGTGCCAGGCAGGCACATGCTGCGCCGCCGAAGCCGCTCTCACACCCACACCGTGATCGGTCAGGCGGACAGCTCCGACTCCAGCAGCTCGCGGCGGTACATCGCGGCATAGCGCCCGCCGAGCCGCAGCAGATCCTGGTGTGTGCCGCGCTCGACGATCCGCCCGCCCGCCAGCAGGATGATCTGGTTGGCGTCCTTCACGGTGGCGATGCGCTGGGCGATGATGATGCTGGTGCGGTCGCGCATCACCGCGCGCAGCCCGGCCAGGATCTGCGCTGCCGTGTGCGTATCCACGCTGCTCATCGCGTCGTCGAGGATGAGCACCGCCGGGTCGCGCATCACCGCGCGGGCGATCGCCACCCGCTGCTTCTGCCCGCCCGAGAGCGTCACCCCACGCTCGCCCACCAGCGTGTCTAGCCCGTCGGGGAACTGCGCCAGGTCGTTGCTCAGCCGCGAGATGGCCACGGCGTGATCGAGCCGCCCGTCGTTATCGACGCCTGTGGCGGTGCCTGCGCCGAAGGCCACATTCTCACGCAGCGGTACGCTGAAGAGGAACGTCTCCTGGGGCACATAGGCGATAGCCCGGCGCAGGTCGGCCAGATCCAGGTCGCGCACATCAGCTCCGTCGAACAGCACCTCGCCGGCGTCGGTGTCGCGCACCCGGCCCAGCAGGTTCACCAGGGTGGTCTTGCCCGCCCCGGTGGCCCCCACGATCGCCAGGGAGGTTCCGGCGGGCACGCGGAAGGAGATCTCCTGGAGCAGCCAGTCTGAGGAATGGGGGATGGGAGATGGGAGATGGGGAGTTGGATCTCCGGACTCCAGCCCCCGCCCCCCATCC
>JBAXES010000377.1:0-4808 GCA_037140315.1 Chloroflexales bacterium | reverse complement strand
GCACCCTGGACACCCAGACCATCTCGCGCCGCGACGCCGCACGCCTGCCCGGCGTCATCCCCGGCGCCGCGCGCGGCGAGCGCCCCCGGGCGACCGTCACACAGCGCTTCAACGCCGTGCAGGGCAGCGAGCAGCGCGCCGTGCTGCAGGTCGCCTCGCCCTTTGGCACGCCGTTCCAGATCACCCTGCATCTAGAGGCCAGCGTGGAAGGCAGCGAACTGCTCGAACACCGCC
Source organism: Chloroflexales bacterium (assembly GCA_037140315.1). Classification (GTDB taxonomy): domain Bacteria; phylum Chloroflexota; class Chloroflexia; order Chloroflexales; family Chloroflexaceae; genus Oscillochloris. The sequence goes on along the minus strand of JBAXES010000377.1, from coordinate 4,574 downwards.
CGCCGGGGACGGTGCTGGCCGTCACCGGCGAGCTGGAGTGGGTGCAGATCACCGACCCGCGCTACGCCGTGGATATGGATGACCGTGGCCGGCGCAGCAGCGAGCTGATCGTGCGGGCGCGCGCGGTGGCGCTCTCCGGCGATGATGACGAGCCGGGGTGCGATGTCTGGCTGGAGGGCACGGTGCTCACGACGCCGCGCATCCTGCGCCACCCCGACCGGCCCGTGCTGATCGCGGCGACCACCGTGCGGGTGACCATCGAGCGCACCCGCGCAGGCAGCCGGGCGCGCATCACGGAGCCAGCCAACATCGCGGTGGCCATCCCCGTCGATCACCCGGAGGCCCCGAACCTGCTGCGCCCGGGCAACCAGGTCGTCATTGACGGCATGCTGGAGCGCTACGTCGTCCCGCTGCGCGGGGTGGAGGTGGATCGCGCCATCGCGGCCCTTGACGACGCCTGGCAGCAGGAGCAGGCCGGACTCCCAACCCCGGCCCGGCGCGACGCCGAGCGGCGCTACACGCGCCAGCGCCGCCGGCTCCAGGAGGCCACCCGCACGCGCATGGAGCAGATCCTGAAACTACTGGTGGTGCCAGATCACCTGGTGGTCCAGATCATCGCCGAAGCACAGCAGCTCCACGCCCAGTGTGCCCCGCCGGATGCGGTTCGCGACACCGCGCAGGAGACCTACCTGCACCAGTTGAAACAGGCGTACAATGCGGGTATACTAACGAGGTCAGAGTACGAGCGGAAGGTCAAGGAGGCGCAACAGAAAAAGGGCCAGACGCCGGGAGGCGTGGCCTTTGATGCGCAGGAAGCGCTGAGACTGCTCGCAGATATCCCGCGCCTGATTGAGAAGTCAACCGCGCAGGAGCGGCTGGCGCTGGTGAAGTCCCTGTTCGACCGGATCTGGGTAGAGGATCGCAGAATCGCGAAGCTTACGCCGCAGGCCGATGTAGGGCCAGTGATAGCCGCTCTAGTGCGGGTGTTACATGGGGTGCCTGATGGGTTTCGAACCCACAGCCTCCTGAGTCACAGTCAGGCGCTCTAACCATTGAGCTACAGGCACCACGAACGCTGGTGAGTATAGCACGGGCTGGCGCGCGGTGTCAAATGAGACTTCGGTCGCCCGTCGTCGGACGGTGTATAATGCGCCTCGGTGTCGCCCTTTCGTTCGCCGGGGATATGTGAAGACATCCGCTGCCCGATCTGCCCGCGCCTGGCCTGCCCATGCCCTCGCCTTCGGCTGCTACCTTACCCTCGCGCTGGCCGTGACCTACCCGCTGCTAACCCAGATCAGCGTGCGGATCATCGCCAATCAGCCGGGCCAGGTGGATGCCTACCTCGGCATCTGGAATGTCTGGTGGGCCGCCCGCGCGATCTCTGTTGCCCGCGACCCGTTCACCTCGCCGTTGCTCTTCTACCCCCAGGGGCTCGACCTTTTCTGGCAGACGCTTAGCCTCCCCCAGGGCATCCTCGCTCTGCCGATCACCCTTGTTTTCGGCCCCCTGCCCGCCTATAACCTGCTCATCCTGGCCAGCTTTGTCCTTGGCGGCTACTTCACCTTCCTCTTCGTGCGGGCGGTGCTGCTCGCCGACGACGACCGGTCGCCGGGGGATATGCCCGGATCGGGCCTCGCTCGCCCGGTTGACCTTGCTGCGCTCGTCGCCGGCGCGGTCTATGCCTTCTCGCCCTTCCATATGCAGAAGGTGCTCGATGCCCAGCTTGAGGTGGCCTCGATCCAGTGGTTGCCCCTCTTCGCCTGGGCCCTCCTCGCCCTCATCCAGCGTCGCCGCTGGCCCTACGCGATCCTCGCCGGCTCCCTTCTGCTCTGGGTTGGCCTCGGTACCTGGTACTACGGCCTCTTCGCCCTGATCTACACCGGCCTTGCGGCTGGGCTGTGGGCGATCGAGGAAGGTAAAAGACAAAAGGTAAAAGGTTTTACCTTTTACCTTAACCTACGTACCCTGGCCTGGGGCCTCTCCCCCATCCTGATCTGGCTCGCCGTGATGGCCCCGCGCCTTGTCAGCCTGGCCCAGACGGGCGACCGCCTCCTCGGTGATGCCCGCGTCGAGCAGCGCGATGCGGTGTCCGACATGGTCGCGTTCTGGCTGCCGAACCCGAATCACCCCCTCTGGGGCGCTGCGGTCACGCGCTTCTATGAGTCGACCCACCCCGGCGATATTCTCTGGAATGTCTCCCTCGGCCTCGTCGGCACAGCCCTCGCCGCCGCCGGCCTCGCCTGGTCCTGGCGCCAGTCCTGGCGCTGGTTCGTGCTCGGCCTGGCTGCGGCGATCCTTGCCACCGGCGCGCGCCTCTCTGTCCTCGGCGTCGATACTGGCATCCCTATGCCCTACGCGCTCATCCGCGACCTGCCCGGCATCCGCTCTAGCCACCGGCCGAACCACGTGGTGCTGATTACTATCCTGGTCGTCGCGCTGCTCTCCGGCCTGGCGGTTCGTCGCCTCCTCGCGTCTTGTCGCCGCCCTGGTCTGCTCGTCTCCGGCCTCCTGTTCGCGATTGTCGCCGTAGATGGCTGGGCTGTCATCCCTCCGCTCTATAGCCGCCCGGTGCCGAGGCCCTACCTGAGCATGTCCGCGCCGGATGGCGCTCTGCTCCCGGTGCCCCTGCACCTGAACTTCTCCAACAGCGAGAACCTCTGGTATCAGACCTTCCACCACTGGCCGATCGTCGGCGGCTTTATCGGTCGTGAGCCGCCGTATCCCCTTGGGCGCTATGCCCCCGGCGTGCGCGAGCTGCGCTTCGGCAGCTATCAGGCCGATGATGTCCTCTCGCCCGGCTGGCCCGCCCTCGCCCGCGAGACCCTCGCCGCCTATGATATCCGCTATGTGATGTTCCATAAGTCGGCTATGGGATCCACCATCCAGCTCATGAGCGATATGGTCGCTGCGATGGGCCTCAGCTCAACCTATAGCGATGACCTGATTACGGTCTATCCGGTGCCCCGCCCTGCCTCCCCCCGTCCGCTCGCCTACCTCGGCGCTGGATGGGGTGATCTCGAGCGCCAGAATGGCCGTCGCTGGCGCTGGATGGGCTCGTCTGCGCAGCTCTATCTGCTTAACCCCACCGGTGCCGCCCGCGCGGTCATGCTGACTCTCGACGCTGAGTCGTTTCAGTATGATCGGCCCCTGACGATGCGCCTTGATGCTGATTCATCGTTTTTAGTCAACATAACAAGAGAGAGGATGCGGCACAGCCTGCATCTGCTCCTGCCCCCCGGCGAGCATGTGCTATACTTAGGCGCTCCGACCGATAGCCCGCTCGGCCAGCCCGATCGCCAGATCAGCCTGGCGGTACTCGGGATTAGCATCAAGTAGGGCTGGGGCTGATCTCCCCGCGATCTTCGCGTCTTTCGCGATCCAGCGCCCTGACCTGATATAGGAACATTGATGGCATCTGCGACTACTGATAAGATGGCTGATGACCGCCGCGCAGGCGCGCCGGTTCAGCTGAGCGCCCTGCGCTGCATCGCCTATGAGATTGCGCTCAATGGCTGGCGTGTCCTCCGCGAGACGGTGAACGACTTTAGCCTCTGGCGGATCATCGAGTACCCCTGGTCTACGAAGGCCCTCGGCCTTCGCCGCGGCGACCTTGTGCTCGATATTGGCTCCGGCACATCCTCCTACCCACATATGCTCGCCAAAGAGGGCGTCGATGTGGTGGTCCTTGAGCTCGACGCCGACCGGGTGCGCTGGCAGCTTAATAAGCGCCGCGAGACGGCCCGCCCCGGCGATGGCCGCTTCTTCCCGCTTGTGGCCAGCGCCACCGATATGCCGATCCGCAGCGCCAGCGTCGACCGCCTCGCCGCTGTCTCCTCCCTTGAGCATATTCCGGACGATGAGTCCGTCGGCCGGGAGATTGGCCGCGTGCTCGCCAACGGCGGCCTCGCCGCGATCACCATCCCGTACACGAGCACTGAGCGCACCGAGTTCTTCAAAGGCATCCGCACGTTTGTCCAGGTGCAGCGCAACGCCTTTGTCCAGGAGGGCAAGGCCGGCTCGTTCTTCCGCTTCTATACCGACGCCGATATTGAGCGGGTCTATGTGCGCCCCGCCGAGGCCCGCGTCGGCGATTGGCGCGGGTTCGGTCGCTCCTGGCTGAATGGGCGCTACCACGAGACGAAGCTCACGAAGTACTGGCGCCGCTATGTGCTGAAGGACCTGCTCCTGGCGCTGTTCGTCCACCCGATTGAGGAGCGCTTCGACCGCAGCGACCCGCTCTATGTGATGTTTACGCTGCGCAAGCCTTGAGCATGATCTTGCAACCTGCGCCGTCGGCGTGGGTCTAGCATAGGCGGGAGCCTCGGCGCCGTCGGGCTTGCCGCGCCGCCTGGGCCGGCTTCCTGTCGATCGTCATCCGATCTTGCGGTCGCCGCTGAGCGGCTGTCCGGCCCTGCCTTCGCCGATAGCATCTACGCGCTGGAGCGCGATCCCGCTGGCTATTTCTACCGCTGGACGGGTGCCTCGGCTGTGGTGCCGCCCGTGTCGCGCCGGTATTCCTGTTGACTGTGCGCCTGCGCGCTGCGAACCCTGCTGGCCCCCAGCCCCTCTCCTTC
>JBAXES010000376.1:0-4814 GCA_037140315.1 Chloroflexales bacterium | reverse complement strand
ATCCGAGGGCGGGGCGGGGCTGACCCTGGAGGCGGCCGCCCGCGAGGCGGGCGTAAGCAAGGGCGGCCTGCTCTACCACTTCCCCAACAAAGAGGCCCTGATCGCCGGCATGATCGACCAGATCTGCGCCGACTTCGACGCGGCCATAGAGCGCGAGCTGGCCGACGATGCGGCCCCCGGCCCGGGGCGCTGGGTGCGCGCCTACGTCCGGCTCTCGTGCGACGTCGATGCGCAGCCCCTCGATGTGCTCTACGCCGCTCTGATGGCCGCCATCGGCACAAACGTGGCCCTGCTGGAGCCGCTGCGCGCCGCCTTCGACCGCTGGCAGCGCCGCGCTGTAGACGACGGGCTCGACCCGGCACTGGCCACCCTGGTGCGCCTGGCCGCCGACGGGCTCTGGTACGCCGACCTGATGGGCTTCGCCCCGCCCGACGCAGCCCTGCGCGCCCAGGTCTGCGCCCGGCTGATCGCGCTCGCCGATACGTATTAAAGGGGAGCAACCAGTGAATATCAACGCGCTACTGCTGCTGCTTGGGGCTATCGCCAGCGAGGTGGTCGGCACCACCTTCCTCAAGCTCTCGAACGGCTTCAGCCGACCGCTATACAGCGTGATCTTTGTGGCGGGCTACGGCCTGTCCTTCTACCTGATGTCGCTCAGCCTCAAGCAGATCCCCCTCGGCACCGCCTACGCGATCTGGTCGGGCCTGGGCACCGCCGCCACCGTGGCCGTGGGCGTGATCCTCTGGAAGGAGTCGCTCGATCTGGCGCGGATCGCCGGCATCGCCCTGATCATCATCGGCGTGCTGGTGCTGAACTTCCTGTCGAAGGCGGCGGCAGCGTAACAAGCACCGCGCCCAGATCGGCCTCGTCGCCGACCGGGCTGCCGTCCTCAGCCCAGACCGGCAGGCGGATATTATTCTTCTCGGGCCGGTAGAGGCCGACGATCAGGCGATAGCGACCGGGCATCAAGTCTGCCGGCAGCGCGAGCCGATGCTGGTCAGCCACCCAGTCGCCGGGGGTCCAGACGGTGAAGGGCAGGGCGGCGTCCTGGGGCCGGCTCTCACTGCGGGCCACAGGCTGCCCGCCGGCGTCGCGCAGATCGATGAACACCGTCCAGCTGCGCGGGACAGGCTCCAGGCTATTCCAGGTCAGGCTGATCGGCAGGTCTGTGCCGGGGGCCGCCGGGCCAGCGATTCGCCAGCCGCGCAGCACCACGCCGCGCTCCCAGTTCTGCGCGTAGCGAACGTAGGCCGGCGTGCCAAGGCTGGCCTGGGCCTGCGCCGGCGGCAGGGCGGCCCAGGTGTAGGCCGGGGCGATGACGCCGAGGGGCATGTAGAGCGCCAAGGCGAGGGAACAGGCAACCGGGAACAGGCAATAGATCCGAGCTGTTCCCTGTTCCCGGTCGCCTGTTCCCTGCTGTATCCCACCCGCCAGCAGGATGCCGATCGCCCCGATGGCAGGGAAGAGCATGCGCCCCTGCCATGCCACCAGGCCGGCGGTGGCGGCAAAGCTCAGGATCCAGGCGAGGGCCATAGCCAACAGGATCAGCGGGCCGCCAACGTGAGCGGGTAAGCAGGTTCTTTTGCGGAGCGGGGCAAGGCCGCTCCGCACCGCTCCCAACGTGTGTGTCAGCCAACCAATCATCGACCCTGCCACCAGCACCCCATAGATCCAGATCGCCCAGGCGGGCGGGGCCACGCTCATCCAGCCGAAGCGCGCCCAGAATGAGCTGAAGAGCTGGCCGAGCGCCCCGGCCCAGGCCGCCGGGTCGCCCCAGGCGAAGGGCTGGCCGGCGAACTCGGCGCTGAACATAGCCGCCCCGAAGAAGTCGCCATAGAGCTGGCGGTTGCGCAGATACCACCAGCCCGCCACCAGCGCGGCGCTCAGCGCCCAGGCCAGCGTGTACCCGCCAAGGCGCGGCCAGCTGCCCCGCGCGGCGCGCCACCCGGCCCAGAGCAGCAGCGGCCCGAGCAGCAGCGCGCTCTGCTTGGTGAGCAGGGCCAGGCCGAAGAGCAGCCCGCAGACGCCAAACGCAAACCATGTGGGGGTCGCGCGGCTCCCGGCCAGGGCCAGACAGCGCCAGAGGATAGCCGCGCCGCAGGCGGCCAGCAGCGGGTCGTTGCTGACCAGGGCGCAGCTGAAGAGAAACTGCGGGTTAAGCGCCACCAGGGCGGCGGCCAGCAGCGGGGCGGGTCGCCGGCCCGGCCAGAGGGTGCGGGCGGCCAGATAGGTACACAAGACCGTGGCAGCGCCGCAGAGCGCCGAGACGGCGCGGGCGATATGCCACATCAGCGTGCTGCCCTGCCAGGGCCAGTACTCGCGGCTGCCGCGCATAAACGCCGCCGGCTGGTCCCCCCCGGCCCAGATAAACTTCCGGTTGGTCGTCAGCACAATCTGCCGGTGATCGGCGGGCAGCCAGGCCACCGCCGGCGCAGCCAGCAGGTAGGCGAGGGGCGGCTGGTGGCCCTCGCCAGGCACATCGCTCTCCGCCGGGGCGCCGCGCTGCACCGGCAGGTGCCACTCGCGGGCAAGGAAGAGCACATAGGCCAGGTGGCCTGGCTCATCCGGCCCCTCGCCCAGGGGGACGCTCGCATTATAGACGCAACAGAGGGCGAGGAAAAGAGCGACGAGGGTGGCCACAGCGAAGGCTTCAGGGCGGGCACCGCCCACCCTGAAAACCCCTCGCCTAGCCGAACTGCTCGACAAAGCGCACATCGCCCGAGTAGAAGTTGCGCAGGTCGTCGATGCCATACTTGAGCATGGCGATGCGCTCGGGGCCGAAGCCGCCGGCAAAACCGCTGAAGACCTCCGGGTCATAGCCGCCATTGCGCAGCACATTCGGGTGAACCATCCCACAGCCGCCGATCTCCAGCCAGCCCGCGTGCTTACAGATGCGGCAGCCCTTCCCCGCGCAGAGGAAGCAGCTCACGTCCATCTCGACGCTCGGCTCGGTGAAGGGGAAGTAGCTCGGGCGCAGCCGCACCTTCGTGCTGGGGCCGTACATGCGCTCGGCGAAGAAGGCCAGCGTCCCCTTCAGGTCAGCCATCGTAATATGCCGGCCCACGGCCAGGAACTCGAACTGGTGAAACATCATCTCGCTGCGCACCGTCACCTGCTCGTTGCGATAGACCTTGCCGGGCAGCAGGACGCGCAGCGGCTCGGGCGCGTAGCGGCGCATAGCGTGCATCTGGCCGGGCGAGGTGTGGGTGCGCAACAGGACAGCCGGGGCCTCTGGCGGCATCTCGACATAGAACGTGTCCTGCATATCGCGCGCCGGGTGGTCGGGCGCGAAGTTCAGCAGGCCAAAGTTCATATCATCCAGCTCAACCTCGGGACTCTCCCAGACCTGGAAGCCCATCTCGGCAAAGATCGCCTCGACCTGGCGCAGCACCTGGGTGGTCAGGTGCAGGTGGCCGAGGGCGGGCGCGTGGCCGGGCATCGTCACATCGATCCGGTCGGCGGCCAGCTCGACGTCCTGGGCGGCCAGCTTGAGGCGGGCCTCGGCGGTCTCGAAGGCAGACTCCAGGAGCTCGCGCAGGGCGTTCACCCGCCGGCCCAGCTCGGGCCGCTGCTCGGCGGGCACGCTGCCCATACTGCGCAGGGCGCGGGTAAGCGCGCCGGACTTGCCGGTGTACCGGCTCTTCCAGTCAGCTAGTTCGAGCAGATCGCCCACAGCGGCGAGGTCAGCCTGGGCCTGGACCTCCAGGGCCACCAACTCATCGGTGCTTGTCATCGTCCTCTCTCCATTTGCCAGAGATGCGGGCCTACGAGCCAATTATACGCCCTCCCGTAGGCCCACGCCTGCATCCTCCGATGGGGGATTTTGTTGCTGTTTGGCGGCTCCGCCGCCAAACAGCAACAAAAAGCTCTACGTTCTGTGCCCAGCAGGCACATGTTACACTGGTTCTGCGACGGCGCGGGGTAGCCGCGCCGCCGCAGAACCAGCTTTTTTTGCGGGAGACCTTCGCGCGACGCGCAATACGTGCCCTACGTCCTACCCCGGCTGCGCTGGCGGAGCGCCTCAAACAGGATGATGCTGCCAGCCACGGCGGCATTGAGCGACTCGGCCTTGCCGAGCATCGGGATGGAGATGTGGTGGCTGGCCATAGCGAGGCCCTCCGGGCTAATCCCGTGGGCCTCCGAGCCAATGATCAGGGCGGCGGGCTGGCGCCAGTCTGCGGCGTAGTAAGGCATGGCCGCCTCAGCCCCGGCCGCGTAGATCAGCGGCGAATCGCTCAGCTCGCGGGCCAGATCATCCCAGGTCAGGTCGCCGCGCGTGGGCAGGATGAAGTGCGCGCCCATGGCCGCGCGGACTACCTTGGGGTTGAAGAGGTCGGCGCAGCCCTGCGAGCAGAGCACCATCCCGGCCCCGGCGGCCTCTGCCGAGCGCAGCAGCGTGCCCAGGTTGCCGGGGTCCTGGATCGCGTCGAGCACCAGGAGCAGGCCGGGGCGCGGTACGATCTCGGCCAGGGCCACAGCGGCGACCACGCCCTGCGGGCTGCGCGTCTCAGCGGCGGCGGCCACGGCGGCCTCGCTGGCCTCATAGCAGCCGTCCCGGCCGGCCAGATCGGCGAGCAGGGCCGCGCCCGCCAGCGATCCGCCGAGCTGATCAGGGTTATAGAGGGCCACGTGCAGATCCGCCCCGGCGGCCAGGGCGTCGGCCACGAGGCGCACCCCCTCGATCACAAACCTGCGCTCGCTGCGCCGATAGCGGGGGTCGGCGCGCAGCGAGCGCAGGTACTTGACGTGCATGTTACTTACACTTGAGATCATAGATATAAAGACGTGGGGGCGGCTGCGCCGCCCCCACACCC
>JBAXES010000375.1:0-4816 GCA_037140315.1 Chloroflexales bacterium | reverse complement strand
CTCCCCACCTGCCGCCCCTCGCGCCCCCCGTGCGATCGTATCAGACGACACGCCGCGTAGGTAAGCGCTCGCCGCGCTGCCGCAGCCCACGGGGAACCGCCCGAGATGCAGAAAGGCACGAGCATGAAGACGATCCTCGTTCCGCTGGATGGCTCGCCCTTCGGCGAGCACGCGCTACCGGCGGCCATCGCCGTCGCCCGGAAGGGCGCGGCGCGCCTTGCCCTCGCCCATGTGCATCAGATCATCACCCCTACGCTCTCGCCCGCCGCCGTACCGTTCTTCGACCCGAACGTCGACACGGGCATCCGCGACCAGGAGGCCGCCTACCTGGAGGATATCGCCTCGCGGATCGCCAGCGTCTGGGACGGGCCGATCAGCCAGGCGGTGCTGAACTCACCAATCGCCGAGGCGCTATGCATGCACGCCCAGGATATCGACGCCAAGCTGATCGTCCTGAGCAGCCATGGCCGCGGCGGCATCGCCCGCAGCTGGATGGGCAGTGTGACCGACCGGGTGATCCGTCAGTCGAAGCTCCCGACCCTGGTGGTACGCCCAACCGCCGCGCCGCCCAGCCTCAAGGGCGGGCCGGCCTTCGCGCACATCCTGATCCCCCTGGACGGGTCGCCGCTGGCTGAGCAGGCCATCGCGCTGGCCGATCAGATCATCGGCCCGGCGCCAGCCCACTACGACCTCGTCCGCGTTGTCGAGCCGGTGACCCACGGCTTCACCTTCAACAGCGCCGATATGGTGATCGACGCAGACGCGCAGGAGGCCAACTGGGAGCACGCGACGGACTACCTGGAAGGACTCGCGGCCCCGCTGCGCGCGCGAGGTCACGTGGTGATGACCTACGTGCCAATCGGGCACCCGGCCAGCGCGATCCTCGAGCGGGCGAGCGCCGACGCCGTGGGCCTGATTGCGATGACCACCCACGGCCGGGGCGGCCTGACCCGCATGATCATCGGGAGCGTGGCCGACAAAGTGCTGCGCGGGACCACCGCGCCCCTGCTGATCTACCGGCCTCCGCTGGAGTGACCCTGGCGCTGGGCTGGGGGTGAGGGGGCGGCCTCGCCGCCCCTATAGGCGTCAAGCTACGAAGATCTCCGCTTGGGACTCGGCCCCAGGCGGATTATTTTGACCGGATCGGCAACCGGCCCTACTAGACTCCCCCGGCCTTCTATGCTAGACTCAGGCCCCATGACTGACACCAATCTACCAGATCCGCCCATCCCGCCGCCCCTGCGCGGCGCAGAGATCGGCTCCTTCGCCCACAACACAATCGCCCGACGCCTGCCGGCGATCGCCCGGCGGGTGCTGATTGAGAACGAGCTTGCGCCCGAGGCCGCCCGCGCCGTGGCGGCCCTGGCCGACGAGATGCCCGACGCCCCCCTGCGCCCGCTGCGCGACCCCGGCGCGCCCGATCTGGCCCTGTGGGCGGCCTACATCGCGCCCTACGCGGGCCAGAGCTGGCTCCAGGCGCCCTGGTTTGTCGCCGAGACCTACTTCTACCGGCGCATTTTAGCAGCCACCGGCTACTTCCAGCCCGGCCCCGGCCACCGCGCCGACCCCTTCGCGCTCCAGAAGCGGCTGGGCCTGGAGCACGCCCGGCCCGACCCCGGGCCGCATGACAATGACATGGCGGCGGCGATCCTCGGGGCCCTGTGGGGCAACCAGGCCGATCTGAGCCTCTGGCCCGCCGGCGAGGGCGACGGCCCCGGCGGCGCGCACCTGCTGGCCGATGACACGGCGGCGGCGACGGCCCTGATCGCGCGCCTGGCGGGCGCGGGCGCGCGGGCCGACATCATCCTCGACAACGCCGGGGCCGAGCTGGTCAACGACCTCGCGCTGGCCGACGCCCTGCTCGCCGCCGGCCTGCGCGTGATCCTGCACGCCAAACCCCACCCGACCTTCGTGTCCGACGCGCTGATCGCCGACGTGCGGCTGACGGTCGACTGGCTCGCCGGGCGGCCCGGCGACGCGGCGACCGTCAGCGCACGCCTTGGCGCGGCCCTTGACGCGGGCCGGCTGGAGCTGCGCGACGGCTGGTACTGGACCTCGTCCCTGTCCGGCTGGGAGCTGCCCGCCGACCTGCGCGCCGACCTGGCCACATCCGGGCTGCTGATCAGCAAGGGCGACGCGAACTACCGCCGCTGGCTCGGCGACCGCCGCTGGCCCTACGACACGCCCCTGGGACGCGCCCTGGCCTACCTGCCCGCGCCGATGCTCCTCCTGCGCACCTGCAAGTCCGACGTGGCCGCCGGGCTCGACCCGGCGCGCATGGCCGAGGCCATCGCCCGCGACCCGCAGTGGATCACCGGCGGCCGCTGGGGCGTGATCCAGCTCACGGATGGCCCGCGATAGGGGCCGGGGGAAAGGGGGAGCAGCCATGGTCGGCAGACCATGGCTGCCACAAGCGAAGACATGATCCGGCCGCCGCAGACGACTCAGTCCAACATAGCCAACGGGGGGGCGTATGATGAAGCCGGAAGTGATTCGCGCATGGCCGCAGGAGCTCGCCGTGCCCCTGATGAGCGCCTACCGCCTCTGGTGCAATGGGGCCCTCGGGGCCGCCCAATCGCAGCTCAACGAAGCCCTGGAGCGCGCCGAGGCCGCCGGGCACACGACCGTCCAGCTCGCCGCCCGCCATCTGCTCGGCAACCTGGCCTACACCCAGGGCAACCTCACCGCCGCGCGCCAGATCCACGCCGATGTGCTGGATCGCTGCCGGGACATCGGCTTCTTAGTGGGGGTGGCATCGTCGTCCCACAACCTCGGGCTGGTCGCCGCCCGCCAGGGCGATCTGGCCGCCGCGCGCACATGGATCGGCGAGGCGATCCGCACCTACGAGCAGATCGGTCAGACCGAGTGTATGGCCGCAGCGCGGGCGAACCTAGCAAGGCTGGACGGCGAATCAGGCGCGCAGCCTGGCGGGCGGCCGCGGTGATGCCTGATCCCAGGCGCCGCCTGTGCTATACTCTGGGCAGCAGCAGCGCGATAGCGATGGGCAGGTGCCATGACTCACCCGACCGGCGGAACCAAGCGCAGCTCCTGGCTCACCTTCCGGCGCCGGCTCTTGCTGGTGCGGGCCCTCTTGCGCGGGCCAGCCAGCGGCGCCACGCTTGTGGCCACTATCGGAGCCGAGCTCGGCGATCAGGGCTACCCCGAGGCCGCCGCCGCCGCCCTCAAGCACGACTTCGACGCGCTCAAGGGCGAGTACGGCTGCCAGATCGGCTACGACCGCGCCACGCGCCGCTACGCCCTGTCCGATATGGGCGAGCTGGCCCTGCTCGACCTGCCCGATGACAGCATGGAGGCCCTGGCCTTTCTGGAAGCCAGCTTCCCCGAGGGCGGGGGGCTGCCCGAGCACACGCACATCCGGGCCCTGATCGAGCGGGTGCTGCTCCTGCTGCCGCCGTCGCGCCAGGCGGAGCACCGCCGCCGCCGCAGCGCTATCCAGCTACGCTTCGGGGTGACGGTCGGCCAGATCGACTCACAGGTGCTGGATCTGGTGAAGCGGGCGATCCAGGGTCGGCGCGAGCTGTCCTTCGTCTACCTGAGCGGCTTCGACCTCGATCAGCCGCGCCGGCACCGGGTAGCGCCCTACGCCATCGCATTCCGCCCCGAGGGCCACGGCTACCTCGACGCGACCCTGCTGGAGGTGACGCCGGCGGGGGGCGAGGTGCTCCACGCCGCCATCGACTACCGGCTCGACCGGATCGTGCCGGGGAGCGCCGTGGTGCTGCCGACGATGCTCCCGCCACAGCGCGTGGCCCCGCCGAGCTACCAGCTGCGCTACACCCTGGTGCCGCAGGTGGCCCGCCGCCGGGACCTGGGCACCTACTTTCCGAACACCCAGATCGCCTACCAGCCCGACGGTAGCGCCGAGGTCACGGCGACGGTGACGAATCTCTGGCAGGCCAGGCAGGTGCTGCTGCGCTACGGCGACGCCTGCACCGTCCACGATCCGCCCGAGCTTGTGGCGCTCTTCCGCAAGGCGGCGCGCGGCCTAGGCGCGATCTATGATCTGCCGCCTGACCCGCCCCGCGCGTGAGCCTTCAGGGGCGGACATGGGCGGGGGGCAGATCGAGCGCCAGGACGACGGCGCTGGCCGGGCAGGCGCCGGTGAACTCGGCCGAGGCCTGCACGGCGGGGGCGACCTCGGCGCGCGTGATCGGGCGAAACCCGAAGCGCGGGAAGTAGCCCTCGGCGGTGGTGGTGAGCAGGTAGAGTTGGCGCACCCCCAGCCGATGGGCGAGATCAAGGGCGGCGGCGGTGAGCCGCTGGCCAAGGCCGTGGCCGCGCCGGGCGGGCGCGACCGCCACCGAGCGCAGCAGGGCCGCGTCGCCGTAGCGCTCTAGGGCCGCGCTGCCGATGATCGCCGCGCCGTCGCGGGCGACCAGGGCCGCATCCATATGCTGCGCCAGCCCAGCGTGCGGCAGGCCGTGCTGCGTGAGCAGGTCGAGGATCGCCGGGAGATCGGCGGGGTCCGCCGGTGTGATTGTTGTTGCCATCGACGCCTCCTGGTGAGGGGGTGGGGGCACACCCTCAGGGTAAGTTCTGCGATAGGACATGGTTCGCAGGTACATGACCGTTGCCGCCGGACAACCCTCACCCCCAACCCCTCTCCCGCATGCGGGAGAGGGGCGTATATCGCTTGCTGACGAGGAATACCCCCCCTCGCCCGCCGCAGCGGGCGAGGGGGCTGGGGGGGGTGAGGGCCATTGCGAGACGGTCAAGCCCGAGCCGTCGATTCTGAAGCATGCATTCTGATGCGCTCGACCTGAAACCTGAAACCTGGCATCTGAAACCTTGTCTT
>JBAXES010000374.1:0-4820 GCA_037140315.1 Chloroflexales bacterium | reverse complement strand
CGCTGTTGCCGATCAGGCGCCCACCGCCGCCGACGGTGTGGACATCGAGCGCGCCCAGGCCGGGCAGTCGCTCGCCGGTGTGGGTCAGAAAATAGTGGCCGAGCAGCTGGTAGCCGCCGCAGATCGCCAGCAGCACCAGCCCGTCGTCAATCGCGGCGCGCAGCCCCGGCCCCTGCCGCTCCAGCAGGTCGCGGGCGATCAGCGCCTGCCCGCTGTCCTGCCCGCCGCCGAAGAAGGCCAGGTCGAAGCCGGCCCAATCCACCGCGTCCCCAGGCTCAACTGGCGTCACCGTCAGGTCGATCCCGCGCCACAGGCAGCGCTGGCGCAGGGCGATCACGTTGCCGCGATCGCCATATATACTCATGGAGGATGGGTAGAGGTGGGCCAGTTTTATCATGGTTTTGCAGGAGGAGCGCAGCAGCACGCTGCTAGCTATCCCTTTTCTTGTGGCCTAGTGATGGCGTGCTGCTGCCCCATTGCAGGTCATCTATGCTCGTACGCTATACTCACCTACCGCCACCCACCGATAGGTGGTCAGCTCCTTGAGCCCCATCGGCCCGCGAGCATGCAGCTTCTGCGTGCTGACGGCGACCTCGGCCCCCAGCCCGAACTGGCCCCCGTCGTTGAACCGCGTGCTGGCGTTCACGAACACCGCCGCGCTGTCCACCTCGCGCACGAAGCGCGCGGCCGCCGCCGGGTCCTCGGTCAGGATGGCCTCGCTGTGGGTGCCGTAGGCGGCGATATGGTCAAGGGCCTGGTCGAGCCCGTCCACCACACGCACCGACAGGATCAGGGCCATAAACTCTTGGCCGAAGTCGTCCGGCCCGGCGGGGGTGATCTTCCAGCCCGTGCCGCCCGGCGCGTCAGCCAAGATCGCCAGGGCCTCCGCGTCGCAGCGTAGCTCGACCCCGGCCGCACACAGCGACTCAGCCACCAGCGGCAGCAGGGCCGGGGCAACCTCGCGTTCCACGAGCAGTGTGTCGAGGGCGTTACAGACGCTCGGGCGCTGCACTTTGGCGTTATGGATGAGCGGCACTGAGCGGGCCAGATCAGCGGTGGCGTCCACGTAGATATGGCAGACGCCCATGCCCCCGGTGATCACCGGGATGGTCGCGTTCTCTAGGCAGAAGCGGTGCAGCCCGCCGCCGCCGCGCGGGATGATCATATCGACGTAGCGGTCCAGGCGCAGCAGGCCGCGCACCAGATCGCGGTCGGGGTCGGTGATGCTCTGTACGGCGTCGGCGGGCAGGCCGCACACCTCCAGGGCCGCGCCAATCGTCGCCGTAATCGCGGCCACGCTGCGGGCGATGTCGCTCCCGCCGCGCAGGATGGCCGCGTTGCCGGTCTTCAGGCAGAGCGCCGCAATGTCCACGGTGACGTTGGGCCGGGCCTCGTAGATCACACCGATGACGCCGATGGGCGTGCGCCGCTTGTGCAGGCGCAGGCCGTTCGGCAGCGCGGCGGCGTCGAACACCTCGCCCACCGGGTCGGGCAGGTCGGCGACGCTGCGGGTGTCGGCAGAGATCGCCCCCAGGCGCGCCGGCGTGAGCAGCATACGGTCGAGCAGGGCGGGGTTCGTGCCGGCCGCGCGGGCGGCGGCCACATCCTCGGCGTTGGCGGCCAGGATCTCGGCCTGGCGCTCGGCCAGCGCGGCGGCGATCGCCAGGAGGGCGGCATCCTTCTCGGCGCGGCTCAGGCGGGCCAGCTGCCGCGCCGCCGCCTTCGCCCGCTGGCCGATCCGCTCCAGATCGGTGCGCATCAGCGCTCCTCCTTATGCGTCCGGCGCAGCCGATCTTGGGTGCGCGTCCGCTCCTCGGACACCATCTCGCGGACCCGGCGCATCTTCTCGCTCATCTCGCCGCCCTGGTAGGCCCGCGTCAGCATCAGCAGGCTCACCCCGATCAGCGCCGCCCCGGCTAGGCTGGTGGCCAGGATCGTCTGCCCGCCCAGGCCGAGGGCGGAGAGGCCGTTGCCCGTAGCAAACACGACGAATGCCGCCGCCCCCAGGCCGAAGGCACGCCGCCGCGATGATTGGGCCGGGGCCCGGCGGGCCTGGACAACCAGCAGGGCCGCCACCGCAAGCGCGGCGAGCGTCCGAATAAGAAACTGGCTCACGGTCGCTCCTCAAGACATAGCATATCGCCCCGCTCCAATTGTACCATCTCTGCCGATGGCCGATGACTACGGGTCAGTAGCAGCTATGGGGCTAGAATTATGTGGTCATTTCACGTATACTCAGGCTATTCCGAATATCTATTCGCCGCATCCGTACTGTGACGACTGGCGCATACTCATGTACGACCTCCTCATCCACGGTGGCGACGTGCTCCGCATCGATGGCCCCACGGCGCACGTGCTGGCCGGCCACGATATTGCGGTGCAGGGCGGACGCATCGCCGCCGTGGCCCCCGCGATCAGCCCCGGCCTGGCCCGCGAGGCGATCGACGCCGGCGGGATGCTGGCCATCCCCGGCCTGGTCAACGCCCACACCCACGCCGCGATGGGCCTCTTCCGCGGGGTCGCCGAGGATGTGCCGGTCGAGGTCTGGTTCAACCAGCGCATCTGGCCAATGGAGACGAACCTCACCGACGAGGATATCTACTGGGGTACGCTGCTAGGCATCGCCGAGATGATCGAGTCCGGCGTCACCAGCTTCGCCGACCACTACTTCGCTATGGACGAGGTCGCCCGCGCCGTAGAGGAGTCCGGCGCGCGGGCCCTGCTGGCCTGGGCGATGTTCAGCGGCCCCGATGAGGATGCGCAGCTCCAGCGCACCCTGGCCTTCGCCAAGCGCTGGCAGGGCGCGGCCGGCGGGCGCATCCGCACCTGTCTCGGCCCACACTCGCCCTACACCTGCACGCCGGCCTTTCTGGCCCGGGCCGCCGCCGCCGCCCGCGAGTCGGGCCTGGGCGTCCATCTCCACCTCTCCGAGACCGCCGACCAGGTGGCCCAGAGCCTCGCCGCCTACGGCAAGACGCCGGTGGCCGTCGCCCACGACGCGGGCCTCTTCGCGGTGCCCGCGCTCGTCGCCCACATGGCCCACCCCACCGCAGAGGATATCGCGATCATGGCCGCGCACGGCGTGGCTGTGGCCGCCTGCCCGAAGACCGAGATGAAGCTGGGGGCGGGGGTGACTCCGGCGGTCGATCTGCTGGCGGCGGAGGTGACGGTGGGCCTCGGCAGCGACGGCGCGGCCAGCAATAACAGCTACGATATCCTAGAGGCGGCCCGGCTGATCGCGCTGCTGGAGAAGCACACCCGGCGCAACGCTGCGGTGATGCCAGTGGGCGCGACCCTGGGGCTCGCCACCGCCGGCGGCGCCCGCTGCCTGGGGCTCGGTGAGGCCATCGGCGCGCTGCGTGCGGGCCTTCATGCCGACATCGCCCTGCTGCGCATGGATGCGCCGCACCTCCAGCCGGCGCACAACCTGCCGGCGGCCCTGCTCTACAGCGCCCGGTCGGGCGACGTTGACACCGTGATCGTCGCCGGGCGCGTCCTGATGCGCGGCCGACGCCTGCTCACCATCGACAGGGAGCGGGTGCTGCGCGAGGTGTGCGCCCGCGCCGGCCGGCTCACCGAGCGTCGCCTCGGCGCGCGGATGGCGAGCTACCCCGAGGCGGGGTAGCTGCGCCGCTACTTTCTGCGCACCTGGATCAGCCAGTACTGGACCGCGCAGAGGATCGCGCCGATCAGCAGCAGAGCGGCGACCCGCACTAGCCACCCCGCCACGCCCACCCACGCCTCAAGCAGGATCGCCCCGAGCCCAATGGCCAGGCCCATTATCGTCGCATCGCTGTAGCGTGGATCCACGGACAGCCCCTTGTCGCTATTCGCCTTCGCCCACATCGCGGCCCTGGTGCAGCGCGTAGTTGTTTGTGTCGGTTGTCGGCGGCTCGGCGGCCTTCTGCACGATCACCCCGAGCTGTATGAGCACCCAGAAGGTGCCAAACCCAACGCTGATCAGCAGCAGGACGCCGCCCAGGATCATCAGTAACAGCAAGCCCATGGTAGCCCTCCTTCGATGTGTGGGGCGGCTGCGCCGCCCCCGCGATATCGCTGTTTGTTTGGGCGGCTACGCCACCAAACACAGCAGAAACCGGGCCGGTGGCAACGCCCCTGGGTATAGGACGATGCCGCTCAGAGTTTTGTCGCAGGCGACCAGCTGATCACCGCCGCGTGGGTCGGCTGGTTCCGCAGGGCGAGCCAGCCGTCATCCCTGGGCACCAGCAGCTCTGCGGCCGCCGCCGCGATGCGCGCGTCGCGATCTGGGCGCGGCGTCAGCCGCATGCGGTGGCGGATCTCATCCACCGCCTCGCCCAGATCGGCGAAGCGAAAGGACCCCGGGATAGACACCAGATCCATGTTCGCATAGATGCCGAGCTGGTGCAGGCAGGCCAGGGCCTCAAGGGCGGCCGGCAGCGGCAGCCGGGGCTCGCCGTGGACGCGATCCCAGAACGCCGCAAGGGCGTACCCGGGGTGGTGAACCCCCAGGTAGAGGTAACACGAGCGCCCCGCCGCGCCGTCCATCGCCTGGAGGAACGGCCCGATCTCGGCCAGGCCATAGACCACATGCGCCGAGATCAGGACATCGCCGGCGACCCGCCGCGCGGGCGGCCACTGCTCGGCCAGCACCGTCACGTTCCGCAGCCCCTCGGACGCGATCACCCGCCCCATCTCCGCGCGCATCGCCGCCGACGGCTCAATAGCGATCACCTCACGCACAGCCGCCGCCAGCGTTGGCAGGTAGCGCCCCGTGCCCGCGCCGATGTCGAGCACGGTGTCGGAGGGCCGCAGATGCGGCAGCAGCGTGTGCATAAAGC
>JBAXES010000373.1:0-4823 GCA_037140315.1 Chloroflexales bacterium | reverse complement strand
GCCTAGGCCGTTGCGGCGCTCGTGGGCCGGCGGCGGCGCGCTCTCGGGAAGTATCGACATTATCTGACGTTCCTCGCTGATGATTGGCTCGCGGCTCGACACAGGCGGGCGGGCGATCGCATCCGCATAGTCGGCGCGCGTCTTCGCGCTGACATAGTTGCTGCCGTTCAGGCGCACCAGCGGCCCGCGGCGCTTGCGGGCGGGGGCCGGCGTCGCCTCGCGCTGGTAGGGGTCGATCCCGCGCATCGGCACGCCCGCGACCCGCAGCTGCACCACCGCCTCGCGCAGCTGGCGGTCGCTGGTATCCTGGCGGCTGGGGTTGAGGGCCACGGCGATATGCGGTCGGTCGCCCAGGATGCGCGTCACCAGGTTTGTCAGCACGCTGCGCGGGCCGACCTCGACAAAGATCGCGCCGCCGGCGGCGTAGATCTGCTCGATCTGGTCAAGGAAGCGCACCGGCTGGAGCAGCTGGTCGGCCAGCAGCGCCTGCATGGTGCGCGGGTCGGTCGGGTAGGGCTGGGCGGTGGCGTTAGCGTACACCGGCACGCGCGGCGGGATGAAGGCGCAGGCGTGGACGGCGCGGCTGAACGGCGCGTGGGCGTGGCCCACCAGCGGGGTGTGGAAGGCCGCCGAGACCGGCAGCGGGGTGGCGCTGTGGCCGGCGGCCCGCAGCAGGTGGCGGGCCTGGCTGATCGCCGCCGTCGGCCCGGCCAGCACCACCTGGTCGCGCGCGTTCAGGTTGGCCACCGTGATGCCCGGCACCTGGCCGATGGCCGCCTGCACAGCGGATAGCTCGGCGGAGACGGCGAGCATAGCCCCGGCGTCAAACGCCGGGTCGGCCGGGGGGGCCATCGCCCGCCCGCGGGCGTGGGTCAGGGCCAGATAGTCATCGTCGTCGATCGCGCCGGCGGCCCAGAGGGCGGTCAGCTCGCCGAAGCTATGGCCGGCCACCATATCGGGCTGGAAGCCGGCGTCGCGCAGCAGGCCGAACATCCCGGCGCTCAGGGCACCGATCGCCGGCTGGGCGTACTCGGTGCGCTGGATGCGCTCGGCCTGGGCGGCCTGCTCTGCGGGCGTGAAGGCCGGGGGCGGGAACAGCACCTCGGAGAGCGGCGCGCCCGCGCTGTGGGCGTCGGCCCGGCCCAGCAGATCGCGCAGGGGCGGGAAGTTCAGCGCCAGCTCGCGGCCCATCTCCAGGTACTGCGAGCCCTGGCCGGGGAAGAGCGCCACCACCCGCCCGGCGGTGGCGATGCCGTAGCGCTGGTAGACGATCCCCTTGGGGTGCTGGAGGCGGTCGGCATCGGGCTGCCCGCCGAGCATCGCCACCGCGCGCAGCAGCTGCGCGCGGGCCTCGGCCGGGCCGTCGGCCACAAAGCCGAGCCGCGCGAGCTGCGCCGGCAGCTCAAGCGCCCGCGTCGCCTCGGCCAGCTCGGCGAAGGCCTGGTCGGCCTGGTCCGAGGCCAGCAGCTCGGCCAGCTCGGCGCAGCGCTCGCGCAGCGACGCAGGCGTGGGCGCGGCGAGGATAATCTCCTGGGCCGTCTGGTGGATGCGGTAGGGCCGGCGGTGGTCGCCGGCGTGCTCCTCAAGCACCACGTGGAAGTTGGTGCCGCCGAATCCGAAGGCGCTCACCGCGGCGCGGCGCGGCGCGGCCCCCGCCGCGCGCAGCCAGGGCCGCGGGCGGGTGTTCACATACAGCGGCGAGCCCTCCAGCCCGAACTTCGGGTTGGGCGCGCCCACATTGATCGTCGGCGGCAGCACGCGGTGGTGCAGGGCCAGGGCCGCCTTGATCAGCCCGGCCGCGCCGGCCGCCGCCTTGGTGTGGCCGATCTGCGACTTCACGCTGCCCAGGGCGATGTGCGCCTGGCGCGGGTTGCCCTCGCCGAACCCCTCGCGCAGCGTCTGCACCTCGCACAGGTCGCCGGCCACCGTGCCCGTGCCGTGGGCCTCGATCAGGCCGACGCTCGCCGCCGGCACCCCGGCGCTGACGTAGGCCCGGCGCAGGGCGCGGGCCTGGCCCTCCGAGCGCGGCGCGTAGATGCTCTTGTAGCGCCCGTCGCTCGACGAGCCGATGCCGCGGATCACCGCGTAGACCCGGTCGCCGTCGCGCTCGGCGTCGGCCAGGCGCTTGAGCACCAGCATGCCCACCCCCTCGCCCACCATCATGCCATCCGACTCGGCGTCGAAGGGCCGCGGCGACTCCTGGCGCGAGAAGGCCGGCGTCTTGCTGAAGCACATGTACATAAAGGGCGAGTTGTCGGTGTCCACCCCGCCGGTCAGCATCATATCGCAGCGGTGCTCGGTCAGCTCGCTCAGGGCCATCTGGAGCGCGCTGAGCGATGACGCGCAGGCCGCGTCGGTCACGCAGTTCAGCCCGCCCAGGTCGAAGCGGTTGGCGATCCGCCCCGCGATGACATTGCCGAGCATGCCCGGGAACGAGTTCTCCTCCCAGCGGATGTAGGCCAGCTTGATCTTAGCGACCGCCTCGGCGATCCGCTCCTCGCCCAGCCCGCAGCTGCGCATGGCCTGCTCCCAGACCGGGTACTGCAGCCGCGCGATCAGCGGCGTCATCAGCTTCTGCCCGCCGCAGACCCCCAGCACCACGCCGGTGCGCTCGAAGTCGTGGCCGCGCGCCGCGCCGTAGCCGGCGTCCTCGAAGGCCTCGCGGGCGGCGACCAGGGCCAGCAGCTGCGAGACATCGGTGACCTCAAGGATGTTCGGGGGCAGGCCGAACTCCAGCGGGTCGAAGTCGATATCGGGCAGGAACCCGCCGCGCTTGCAGTAGGTCTTGTCGGGCGCGGCCGGGTCTGGGTCGTAGTAGTCGGCAATATTCCAGCGCGAGGCGGGCACGTCGGTGATGCTATTGCGCTCGCGGACAATGTTATCCCAGTAGGCCGCCAGGCTGTGGGCCTGGGCGAAGAAGGACGCCATACCGATGATCGCGACTGGCTCCATAACGCTGGAGCGGTTGGGGGTGAGCTGCATACACTGTCCTCAAAGAGCCGGAAGGGGGTGCGCCTAGGCCCCTGGCGCTGCCCGCATCGCCAGCGCTGGGCGAGGCCGACGAGCAGGGGCAGAGCACAGCGCACCTGGGCGCGCTCCCGTCAAGCTGCCGTGTCGATATCGCGGGTTCGGGGCATCATGTCGATCCTATTATACGCGCTCATGGCAGATCATCGTAGCGTGTGCTAGTGTTACCCATTATTAGTCACAGTGAGAGGAGCGAGTCCCGCGATGCCCATCGATGTCCAGACAGCCAATCTGCCCGCCCTGATCGCCGAGGCCACCGCCCTCGGCGTCGAGATCGAGCGCCGCTTCGGCGGCATGAGCGCCGCACAGCTCAACTGGAGGCCGAACGACCAGGAGTGGAGCATCGGCTACTGCCTTGAGCACGTGATCATCGTCAACGCGGGCTACTTCGCGCCGATCGGCAAGATCCTGGATGGCACCAAGACGTCCAGCTTCTGGGAGCGCCTGCCGCTGCTGCCGGGATTCTTCGGCGCGCTGCTGATCCGCACGCTGGAGCCCGGGGCCAAGGGCTTCGTGCCCGCGCCGAAGGTCTTCCTGCCCAGCTCCAGCGACATCTCTGCCGATATTGTGGCCCGCTTCGCCGCCCAGCACCGCGAGGTCCTCGCCCTGATGGAGCGCTGCCAGCCCCTCGATGTGACGCAGATCGTGATCGCCTCGCCCGCCGCCGACTTCGTGACCTACAGCCTGCTCGACGCCTTCCGGATCATCGTCGTACACCTCCAGCATCACCTCCACCAGACCGCGAAGATCCTCGCGGTGGCCGAGTTCCCGCGCGCCTGAGACGTGGGACTCGCCGGACTCGGCCACTACTGTGACGGCGCGGTTCTCTGCCACCCGAGCGCCGCGCCGGCCGGAGGCAGGCGCTGGAGCGCGGCGAGCGCCTCGGCCGCCGAGCCCACCGCGATGATGGTGATCCGCCGCGCGGCCCGCTGCGCCTCGGCCGCGTTCTCCTGCGGCACCAGAAAGATCTCCGCCCCGGATCGCTCCGCCGCCGCCACCTTCTGGGCCACGCCGCCGATCGGGCCAACCTGCCCGTCCAGGCTCACCGTCCCCGTCCCGGCGATCCGGCGGCCACCGGTCAGGTCGCCGGGCGTCAGGCGGTCGTAGATCGCCAGCGTGAACATGAGCCCCGCCGACGGCCCGCCGATAATCCCCTGCGGATGTAGCAAGATCTGAACCGGGCTGGCAACAGCCTGATTGGCCGTCTCGACGGTGACGCCGAGGCGGGGCGGGCCGCCGGGCGCGGCGGGGGCAAGCAGCGGCAGCTGGAGGTGCAGCGTCTGTTCATCGCGCACGACCACCGCCGCAACCAGATCGCGCGCGGCGCGCCCGGCCAGGGCGGCGAGAAGGTCGGGGGCGGTCTTCACCGTGGCCCCGCCGAGCGCGACGATCCGGTCGCCCGGGCGCAAGAGCGCGCCGGCGGGGGCGGCGAGCACACGCGCGCCGTCGCCGGTCAGCGCGGCCGGGTAGCCGGCGAGCCGCAGGGCGACGAGGGCGGCCGTGACCTGGCTCTCGGAGAGCTGAGTGGCGCTCTCAGCGACGAGCGCCTGCGGCGAGCTCGCCTGCGGCACCAGCCGCTCGGGCGGCATCAGCGTGATCGCCGGGTCGAACTGCCCGGCGAGCCACTGCGCGACGACGATGGGGGTCTGCTCAATGATCGTGGTCAGCAGCAGCGCGCCGCGCGTCGGCGTGGGCGGGATCCCCGGGGCGTCGACCATCGGCGCGACCGACACCGCGCCACCGGGGGCGTAGAGGCCGTAGGGCACGGGCAGCAGCAGCAGCGGAGGGCTGAGCAG
>JBAXES010000372.1:0-4837 GCA_037140315.1 Chloroflexales bacterium | reverse complement strand
GCCTGGAGACTAGCGACGGCATCGCCGACAGCCTGCTCGGCATCGAGCGCCACGGCCTCGGCAGCGACTATATCGCGCGCTACCCCGCGATCATCGGCGCCGTCGACCGCGAGCAGGTGATCGCCGCCGCCCAGAAGTACCTCTCCACCGAGTCGTATGTCCTGGCCGTCGCCGGGCCGGCGTGACATAGCAGGGGCGCAGCAGCGCGGCGCTGCTGCGCCCCAACAGGAGCAGATCCCATGATCATGTCCGGCAGCCGCGAGGCGACCATCCAGGCCATCCAGGCCGTCGATATCCACGGCACGGTCTTCTACGACCTGCTGTACGCACACGCGGGGGAGGCGGGCCAGCCGAGGCGGGCGCGGGTGGGCCAGGAGAGCATCTACGCGGGGGCGCGGGCGGGCGACGCGGTGCGCGTCAGCTACCTGATGAACGTAGTGACTCAGTTGGAGCGTCTGTAGCTTGCTGCGTCAGGCTCTCCCGCTACGGCGGGCGAGAGTGAGCAACACAAGGTAGGCTTGCCATGCACCGATATCAAGCGCTGCTTGCTCTAGCCTGCATCATCCTGGCCGCCTGCGCCGCCGGGGGGCCCGCCGCGCCCGCGCCCAGCCCGGCCCCGCGCCCGCTGCGCATCTATAACTGGGATACCTATATCGACACCGACCTGCTCGTCCGCTTCTCCCGCGAGACCGGCGTGCCGATCCAGTACTTCACCTATGGCAGCAACGAGGAGATGCTGGCCGCCGTCCAGGACCGGCCCGACAGCTACGACATCGTCGTGCCGAGCGACTATATGGTCACGATCATGCGCCGCAAAGACCTGCTGGCCCCGCTGGATGCCGCCAGCGTGCCCAACATGGCCAATATCGACCCGCTCTTCGTCAGCCCCAGCTTCGACCCGGCCAACCGCTACTGCGCCCCGTACCTCTGGGGGACCCACGGCATCGGCTATAACCGCGCCGCCACCGGTCGCGATATTCAGAGCTGGGCCGACCTATTCGACCCGGCCTTCGCCGGGCGCGTCGCCCTGCTCGACGACCCCCGGGCGACCCTGGGGGTCACGCTGCTGAGCCTCGGCTACAGCCCCAACACCACCAGCCCGACCGAGATCGCCGCCGCCCGCGACTTCCTGGCCGAGCACGCCGGCCAGATCGCCACCTACGCCCGCGACAACGGCCAGGATCTGCTGGCGAGCGGGGCGGTCGACCTAGCGCTCGAGTCCAGCGGCGACATCTTCCAGAAGATGGCGGGCAACCCAGATCTGCGCTACAGCATCCCCTCGGAGGGCTCGCTGATCTGGATCGACAACATGTGTATCCTGAAGAGCTCGCCCAACCGGGCCAGCGCCGAGCGCTTCCTGAACTTCATCCTCGCCCCCGACGTCGGCGCCGACCTGGCCAGCATCACGCGCTACAGCAGCCCAAACCTCGCCGCCCTCAGCAAGATCAGCCCTGAGGACCGCGCCAACCCGGCCCTCTACCCGACTGAGCAGGACCGCAGGCGGCTCTTCTTCATCGTCGATGTGGGCGGCGTGGCGACAAAGATGTACAATGCGGCGTGGGATAGCCTGATCAGAGCGCGTACAAAAGCTTTGCCGTAGGCAACAGCTGAGATCTTGCCGCATGCACCCGACACCACGCACCCCCAGACCCCGCCGCCTCGCCACAATCCGTGGCCAGCTTATCTTCGGGCTGGGGCTGATGGTCTTGCTAATGCTGCTCACCGACCTGATCGCCGTGGTTGGGCAGCAGGCGGTTGCCCGCCGGGTCAACGACACGCTCCAGCAGGCCGCCGAGGAGCGCAATCTGATCCTCCAGGTGCAGAACGCCTTTCTGCTGGCCCGCCAGAGCGAGAGCCAGTTTATCAGCACGTGGCGCGTGATCGGTATCGACGACGCCCAGCCCCTCGTTGAGGCCAACCGTCGCTACCTGGCCGGGGCCCGCGACCGTCTGGATGAGATCGACCTGATGCAGATCAGGGCCGACCCGGGCCACGAGCTGCCCCTGCGCGCGGCCACCGCGCGCCTGCGCCCGCTCCTCGACAGCTACGAGCAGACCTTCCAGGTCACGGTCGCCGGGATCAGCCGGCGCGGTCGCGCCGACGGCCTGGAGAGCGGCCTGCGCGCCGACCTCGACCAGCTTGAGATCGCGACCCGCAAGCTCACAGACCCGGCCGCGCACATCCTCATCCTCCAGCTGCGCTCCGATAGCCTGGCCTACCTCTCCACCCAGCGCCAGGAGTTCGCCGACACCGTACAGCTGCGCATCGGTCGCCTGCAAGATCTGCTCGGAGATGGCCCCGAGGTGCGCGAGATGCTCGCCGACGCCGACAGCTTTATGCGATCCTTCAGCAACCTGGTGACCCTCGACCGCGATATCGCCAGCAACGCCACTATCTTCGATGATCTGACCGACGACATCACCGCTGCCACCAACCAGATCATCGACATCAGCGCGCAGGAGCTGGCCCGCGCCCATAGCGAGATCGCCGATGTAAATACGCGCAGCACCGTGGGCATCACGATGATGGCGCTCCTCGCCCTGATCAGCGCCCTGCTGACCGCCCTCGCCCTCACCCGACGGATCGCGCGCCCCCTGCGCAGCCTGAGCGCCGCCGCCGAGCGTATCGGCCAGGGCCAGCTCGACCTGCGCATCCCCGACGGTGGCCACGACGAGTTCGCCACCCTGGCCCGCGCCTTCAACACCATGGCCGGCCAGATCCGCAGCCTGGTCGGCTCGCTTGAGGATCGCGTCGCCGAGCGCACCGCCCGCCTTGAGCAGGCGGCGGTCGAGAACGGCCGGCTGCTCGCCGCCGAGCGCATCCAGTCGCGCCGGCAGCAGGCGCTCTTCGAGCTGAGCGCCGCCCTCTCCGCCCAGCTGACTGAGATCGAGGTCTACGCCCAGCTCGCGAGCCACCTGCACAGCCCCGACCTCGGCTACGCGCAGGTGGCGATCTACGCGATCGCGATAGAGGGCGAGCCGATGGCCCTCCGCGCGAGCGCCGGGGGGGACGTGCCCTCAGACTGCGGCGAGCGCTCGATGCCCCTGACGATCGAGGGGGTGATCATCGGGACGATCATCGCGCGCGGCGGCCAGAGCGACGGGGGCGGCGCCAGCGCCCTCGCGGCGGCGGCCAACCAGGCGTCCGCCGCCGTCGCCCGCGCCCGGCTCCACGAGTCGCTCCAGCGCGCGAAGGAGATCGCAGAGCAGGCCAACCAGGCGAAGAGCTCGTTCCTGGCCAACATGAGCCACGAGCTGCGCACGCCCCTGAACGCGATCATCGGCTACAGCGAGATGCTCCAGGAGGACCTGAGCGAGAGCGACCACGCCGCCCTGGTGCCGGACATACAGAAGATCCACAGCTCAGGCCGCCACCTGCTCGGCCTGATCAATGACATCCTCGACATCTCGAAGATCGAGGCGGGCAAGATGGAGATCTACCGCGAGCAGTTCACCGCCGAGAACCTCGTCGATAGCCTGATCAGCGCCATCGAGCCGCTGGCGGCCCACAACCACAACCGCCTGGTCGTCGAGCGCGCGCCCAACCTGGGCCTGATCTACGCCGACCTGACCAAGGTGCGCCAGGTGCTGCTCAACGTGCTCTCGAACGCCTGTAAGTTCACCGAGGGCGGCACGGTGACGCTGCGCGTGATGAAGGATGAAGCGGCGAACCATCCTCCATCCCGCATCCTTTTCGAGGTCTCCGACAC
Source organism: Chloroflexales bacterium (assembly GCA_037140315.1). GTDB lineage: Bacteria > Chloroflexota > Chloroflexia > Chloroflexales > Chloroflexaceae > Oscillochloris. Next base: position 1,128 of record JBAXES010000372.1, on the reverse strand, counting down.
CGGCATCGGCATCACCGAGGAGCAGATCGCCCGGCTCTTCAAGCCGTTCAGCCAGGCCGACGTCAGCACCACCCGCAGGTATGGCGGCACCGGCCTGGGGCTCGTGATCAGCCGCCACTTCTGCCGCATGATGGGCGGCGACCTCGTGGTGCGCAGCGAGCCGGGGCACGGCTCCACCTTCACCATCACCCTGCCCACGAGCCTGTCGGCGGACTCGCGCCCGCCTGCCGAGCACCGCCAGCCCAGCCAGCCCCCCCTCAGCGAGGTCACGGAGGTGAGTGGCACCGCCAGCATCCTGATCATCGACGACGACCCGGATGTCCACACGATCCTCCAGCGCACCCTCGGCCAGCGCGGCTGGCAGATCTACTCCGCCAGCACGAGCGACGAGGGCCTGCAGCTGGCCCGCCTGCGCCGCCCCGACCTGATCCTGCTCGATGTGATCATGCCCGGCATCGATGGCTGGCAGATCCTCTCGGCCATCAAGGGCAGCCCCGACCTGATGAATATCCCGGTGATCATGCTCACCATGCTGGATGACCGCGGCCTGGGATTCGCCATGGGCGCCGCCGACTATCTGACCAAGCCGATCGACATGCAGCAGCTCACCGCCGTGCTCGAGCGCCACATCGAGCGGCGGCGCAGCCAGTCGATCCTGATCGTCGAGGACGACAATGTCACGCGGGCGATGACCCGTCGGCTGCTTGAGCGCGAGGGCTGGGAGGTGTATGAGGCAAGCGACGGCAAAAGCGGGCTCGATCAGGTAGCCGCCCACCAGCCCAGCCTGATCCTGCTCGACCTGATGATGCCCGAGATGGACGGGTTCGGCTTCGTGGCCGAGCTGCGGCGGCGCCCTGAGTGGCGCGACATCCCGGTGGTGGTGATCACGGCAAAGGATCTGACGGAGGATGAGCGGCGCGACCTGGGGGCGCACGCCGACCGAGTGCTGCGGAAGGGGACCTACGGGAAGGAGGCGCTGCTGCGCGAGATCCAGCACTCTACCGAGGCGCGGGCCGCCCGACCGTAGGGACGCGGGGGGGGCGGCGCAAGTGCCCGCCCCCCCGCGCCCCTGCTAGGCAGGGCTCGTGCAAAGTCCCTGGGGCTGCGCCCCAGACCCCGCTTTTTGTC
>JBAXES010000371.1:0-4843 GCA_037140315.1 Chloroflexales bacterium | reverse complement strand
AGCCGGGTGATCGCCTGTGCAGAAACAATTGTACGCATCCGTACAGTATAGCTGATGCATCAACGTTTTGACGTGAGCACGGGAGATGCGGAAGAGCCGATCTTTCGTGACGCCATGCGCCTGCGGCAACTCGGTCTTCAGTGTGGAGAAGAAGCTCTCCATGACGGCGTTATCCCAGCAATTGCCCTTGCGGCTCATACTGCTCAGCATTCCTCTGCTTGTGAGGAGCTCTTGGTAATCGCCACTGGCATACTGCGCGCCACGGTCGCTGTGATGCAGGAGGCCTGGCCCCGGCCGCCGCCGCGCAATCGCGTTTCCGAGCGCTCGAAGCACCAGCGCTCGCTCCAAGGTCAGGCCAGTCGCCCAGCCCACCACGCGTCGAGCAAACAGATCTAGCACCACCGCCAGGTACAACCATCCCTCACGGGTCGGAACGTAGGTGATGTCGGCGACCCAGACCCGGTCTGGCGCGACGGCGTGGAAGTCGCGGGCCAGCAGGTTCGGTGCAACTGGCTGGTCGTGGCGACTATCCGTGGTACACACACGGCGGCGGCGCTGGCGGGCCACAAGCAGTGTCTGGCGCATCAGGCGCGCCACTCGCTTGCGAGCGCAGCGCACGCCTTGGGCGTGCAGCTCAGCGTGAACCCGTGGGCTACCGTAGCGCTGTCGACTAGCCACAAAAGCCGTTTGGATGCTGCGGACGAGCTCTTGGTCGCGAGCGGCGTGCGCGCTGAGTGGTCGCTTCTGCCAGGCATAGAAGCCACTGCGGGCCAGCCCGAGTACCCGGCACAGCACCCTGACCGGATACGCCTCTGCATGGGCGGCGACAACCTGGTACTTCTGCATCACTGTGGCATCCGCGAGAAGATGCCGAGCGCTTTTTTTAGAATGTCGCGCTCCATACGGAGTTGGTCGTTCTCACGACAGAGACGCGTGAGCTCCGCCGCCGCACTGGATGAGGCTACCTCAGCCGGAGTGCGCTCGTGGGCGCGAAGCCAGCGGCGGAGCGTGTCGCCGTCGATTCCCAGGTCTCGCGCGACCTGGCTGGGGCGCATATGCTGTTCGTTCACCAGATTGAGCGCTTCCTGCTTGAACTCGTCCGAGTAGGGTTTCCCTTTGGGCATGGTTTCACCTCGTGTAGTCTCGGCATCTTACCGTACTATTGGGTGTCCATGAAAGCGGGTCAATCTCATTCGCCAGGGCCATGGGCTGGAGACCGTGCAGCGCCGGCTGGGGCATACGGACATCAGGACGACGATGGGCTATGCCGAGGTGAGCGACGCCTGGGTACGCACTGAGATCGAGCGCGGCCCACGCCAGTGAACCGCCAGACGACACTCGCCCTCCATCGCCTCGGATGGCTTCCTGCTGCGCTTACCCCGTTTTGAAATGGTCTCCTAAGCGTGCGCTTGCAGTTTTTGTCCCTCGCGCTATCATGAGGGCGGGACATGTTTATTTATGGCCATGTTTATGCTAGTTTTACATGGTCGAGAGGATCTAACTCAATGCATCCTGCCAACACATTTCCAGATATTCACGGGATTGACTACCTCGAACTCTACGTCAGTAACGCCCGCCAGGCGGTTCACTTCTACCGTAGCACCCTTGGCCTAATCCCCATTGCGTACGCCGGCCTGGAGACCGGTCTACGCGATCGGACCTCGTACGTGCTAGCCAGTGGCGAGGTGCGTCTGATGCTGACCGCGCCGCTGCTGCCGGAGCATCCGATCGGCGCGTTTGTGGCCCGCCACGGCGATGGCGTGAAGGATATCGCCCTGCGCGTGACGGATACGACGGAGGCCTATACCCTCGCCTTGGAGCACGGGGCCGAACCGGTCCTGCCCCCAACGGTGTATGAGGACGGCCATGGCCGGGTGGTCAAGGCAACCATCGCGGCCTACGGCGACGTGGTACATAGCTTCATCGAGCGCCAGGACTACGACGGGCCGTTTCTGCCCGGCTTTAGCCCCGCCGCCGTGCCCCCCGCCAGCCCCGCAACCGGGATCATCGCCATCGACCACGTCGTCGCCAATGTCGAGCTCGGCGCCATGGAGCGCTGGGTGGCCTACTACCGTGATATCCTCGGCTTCGCGCAGCTCCTCCACTTTGATGACCGCGAGATCAGCACCGAGTATAGCGCGCTGATGAGCAAGGTGATGCAGAACGGTAGCGGGCGCATCAAGCTGCCGATCAACGAGCCGGCCGAGGGCCGCAGGAAGAGCCAGATCGCCGAGTTCCTCGACTACTTCGGTGGCCCCGGCGTCCAGCACATCGCCCTCGAGACCAACGATATCTGCGCTACCGTGGACGCCCTGCGCGCGGCGGGCATCCGCTTTATCACGGTGCCTCCCGTCTACTACGAGGGTCTCAGCCAACGCGTTGGCCCGATTGACGAGAGCATCGCCTCCCTGCGCGAGCGCCATATCCTGGTTGACTGCGACGAAGAGGGCTATATGCTCCAGATCTTCAGCCAGCCGCTCCAGGATCGGCCGACCCTCTTTGTCGAGATTATCCAGCGCAAGGGCAGTCGCGGCTTCGGCAAGGGTAACTTTAAGGCGCTCTTTGAGGCGATCGAGCGCGAACAGTCCAGCAGAGGGAACTTATGAGCTGGCTTACCGTCTTACTGCGCTTCAGCCGCCCGCACACTATCATTGCGACCAGCACCCAGGTGCTCACGCTCTACCTGATCAGCGGCGGGCTCCGCCCTGGGGGCCCTGCTGCGTTGCTGCTGCTGCTGCTCACCCTGGTCAGCGCCCTGGCCGTCAACCTCTACATCGTCGGCCTGAACCAGATCACCGACATCGAGATTGACAAGCTGAACAAGCCCGACCTGCCTATCGCCGCCGGTGATCTAAGCCCGCGCGACGCCTACCGCATCGTCGGCGTCGCCGGGACGCTCGGCCTGGTACTGGCATGGCTCGGCGGGCCGATCCTGCTGTCCACCCTCGGGGCGATCATGCTGATCGGCACGGCCTACTCGCTGCCGCTCGTGCGCCTGAAGCGCTTCCCGATCTGGGCAGCCCTGAGCATCGCGGTCGCGCGCGGCCTACTGGCCAACCTCGGCGTCGCCCTGCACTTCCACCTCAGCCTCGGCAACCCGATCCCGCTCCTGGCGCTGACCATGCTGGGGGTCTTCTTCTTCGGCTTCGCGATCGTCATCGCGCTCTACAAAGATCTGCCCGACACTGTCGGTGATCGCGCCTTCGCGATCGAGACCTTCACGACGCGCTTCGGGCCGCGGCGAGTGCTGCTGCTCGGCCAGTTGATACTGACGTTCAGCTACCTGCTGCCGATTATGCTCGGCCTCGCCGGCCTGCCCCAGCCCGAGGCGTTCTTCATGCTGATCAGCCACCTCGCGGTCATCGCGCTCTTCTGGCTGATCAGCAGCCGGGTGGATCTGACCAGCCACGCGGCGATCAAACGCTTCTATATGTTCATCTGGCTGCTGTTCTACACCGAGTTTGTGCTCCTGAGCATCTATGGAATCATGTGAAGGTTCGCATGAGTAATTCACGCCTCTTTCAGATTGCCACGCTCGGGCGTCCGCTCCATCTGATCGGCGGGCTGCTCTTCTTTGGGCTTGGGAACGCGATCGCCGCCTACAGTGGGCACCCGATCAACTGGCCGCTCGCCCTCGGCGGGCTGCTCGCGGTGTGGACCATCCAGCTGATGACCCACTACAGCAACGAGTACTTCGATCTGGAAGCCGACCTGGCCAATCAGACGCCCACCGCCTGGTCGGGCGGCAGCCGGGTGCTGATCGGCGGTCAGATCGCCCCGGCCTTCGCGCTGCGCGTCGCCCTGGCCTTCGCCATGTTGGGGGTGGGCACCAGTGTGATCGTGACCCTCACTAGCCCCGCCCCCTGGCCGACCGCGCTATTGCTGGCGCTGGCTCTCGGGCTAGCCTGGAGCTACAGCGCGCCGCCGCTGCGGCTCAACTGGTGCGCTATGGGTGAGCTAACCGGGGCGCTGCTGGTGCCCGGCCTCACCACGCTGGTGGGGTTCCAGCTCCAGACCGCCACGCTCACCCCGCTACCCCTGCTGGCGATAGTCCCGCTCTGCTGCTTCCAGTTCGCCATGCTGGTAGCGGTGAACTACCCCGACGCCGTGAGCGACACGGCCGTAGGCAAAACGACTCTGGTCGTGCTGCTCGGCGGACAGCGGGCGGCCCAACTCCACCTGGCCGCACTGGTCTTGCCCTACCTGCTCTTGCCGCTCCTGATCAGCGCCGGCCTGCCCTGGCAGATCGCGGCGCTGCTGCTCTGCGCCGCCCCGCTCGCAGGCTGGCTAGGCTGGCGCGTCGCCCGTGGGGCGTGGCACGAGCCAGCCGCATGGGACGGGCTGGGCTTCTGGAGCATCGGGCTGCTGATGAGCTCGGCGGGACTGGAGTTGGCGGGCTTCCTGCTGCTAAACTAGCAGGGGTACAGCCGAGATACGTGTAAAAACGGGAAGTAATCGATTCCGTGTAGGGCCTACCTGCTACTCCCAGGCAATCTTCTCGACCTCGTTCTGGAGATCGCGGGCGGTTCCGTGGATGTAGCGCATGGTGGTGTCCAGCGAGTCGTGGCCCATGATCTGGGCGAGGCGATGCAGCGGGACGTGGGCGGCCATGCGGTAGCCAAAGCGATGCCGCAGGTCGTGGGGTCTGAGGTCGGGAATGCGTGCCAACGCGGCGTATTTGGCGATGAGATAGTGATATGTACTATCAGGTGTGTGTACTCAGTCACTCTGCCGAAGTACGTATGTGAAACCTAGGACTCTCTATGTTACGCATACGCCATGTCGGCAGGTGTTTTTGATAGGATAAACGGGAGCCACCCCTCCCGAAAAAAGATCGAGGAAA
>JBAXES010000370.1:0-4848 GCA_037140315.1 Chloroflexales bacterium | reverse complement strand
AGACCCAGCTTTTTGTTGGGTTTGGGCGGCTTCGCCGCCCAAACCCAACAAAAAAGAACATGGGGCGGCGAAGCCGCCCCCACACCCCCCGCCGGGAGGTGACGAGGTGACGTTGCATCAGCCCTGGGATGAGCGTGAGGGCCAAGATTTCCCTGAAACCCTCCTTGGTATACTATGTGCAACCTAGCAACGAACATACGGCCCGAAGGAGGGTCTATGGCTCGCGAGCCTGTATTATCTACCCTGCTCGATCTACTCGGCCACGGCGACGCCGGGCACCCGGCGCTGGTGGCGCCCGAGCGGCCCGACCTGAGCTATGCCACGCTGCGGGCGAATGTGGCCGACCTGGCCGCCCAGCTCCAGGCCGCCGGCATTGGTCGGGGCGACCGGGTGGCCATCGCGATGGGTAACGGCCCGGAGATGGTGATCGCCTTCCTGGCAGCCGCCACCGCCGCCACCGCCGCCCCCCTCAACCCCAAGTACCGCGCTGATGAGTTCGCCTTCTACTACGAGGACACCCGCGCTAAGGCGCTGGTCGTCCTCCCCGGTGCCCAGGACGAGGCCCGCGCCGCCATGCTCCCCGGCATGCGGTTGATCGAAGCAGCCAGCAATGCGGACGGCACCCTCTCGTTCGGCATTCACCATTCACCATTCGCCACTCACCACTCGGCGCAGCCGGATGACGTGGCCATGATCCTGCACACCAGCGGCACCACCAGCCGGCCCAAGCGCGTGCCCATCCGCCAGCGCAACCTGGCCACCTCGGCCGCCAACATCATCGAGACCTACCAGCTCGGCGGCGCTGACCGGGCCCTCTGCGTGATGCCGCTCTTCCATATCCACGGTATTGTCGCCTCGATGCTCAGCACCCTGGCCTCCGGCGGCACCCTGATCTGCCCGCCCGGGTTCGACGCCCTGCGCTTCTGGGGCTGGGTCGAGCAGTATCGGCCCACCTGGTACTCGGCCGTGCCCACCATGCACCAGCTGCTGCTGGCCCGCGCCGAGCGCAACGCGGAGGTGATCCGCAACCACCCCTTCCGCTTCATCCGCTCAAGCAGCGCGCCGCTGCCCCCGGTCGTGATGGAGCGCCTGGAGGCCACCTTCGCCGCCCCGGTGCTGGAGAGCTACGGCATGACCGAGGCCAGCCACCAGATGGCCTCGAACCCGCTGCCGCCCGCCGCGCGCAAGGCTGGCTCCGTGGGGGTTGGTGTCGGTGTGGATGTGGGGATTATGGACGACGCAGGCACTATCCTGCCCCAGGGCCAGCGGGGCGAGGTGGTGGTGCGCGGCGGCAATGTGGTTGACGGCTACGAGAACAACCCCGAGGCCAACGCGACCGCCTTCACCGGCGGCTGGTTCCGCACCGGAGACCAGGGCTACCTCGACGAGGACGGCTACCTGACCCTCACCGGCCGGCTCAAGGAGCTGATCAACCGGGGCGGCGAGAAGATCTCGCCCCTGGAGATCGACGATGTGCTCCTGCGCCACGCCGCCGTCGCCGAGGCCCTGGTCTTCGCCGTGCCCCACAAGGCCCTCGGCGAGGACATACACGCGGCGGTGGTGCTGCGCGCCGCCGCCAGCGAGCAGGAGTTGCGCGAGCACTGCGCCCGCTCCCTGGCCGACTTCAAGGTGCCGCGCCAGATCCACATTCTCGACGCCCTGCCCCGCGGGGCCACTGGCAAGTTACAGCGCATCAACATGGCCAAGACCCTCGGCATTGCCGAGTGATAAGGCGGTATCGCACAATCGTTTTAGGGCCATAGCCCTAATGAGGAACCGTCATGCAAGCATCGCTCATTGGCGAGCGCCGCCTCGCCCCCTACATCTCCTTCTCGCGCGCTGAGTGGGCCAAGCTGCGGAACGGGTCGCGGCTGCCGCTGAGCGAGGCCCAGCTCCAGACGATGGTCAGCCTCAACGACAGCGTCTCGCTCGAGGACGTCGCCGATATCTACCTGCCGCTGACGCGGCTCATCCAGCTCTACTACGAGGCCGCCCAGCAGCTCTACCGCGAGACCAGCGCATTCCTCGGCAGCCCGGCGGAGAAGGTGCCCTATGTGATCGGCATCGCCGGGAGCGTGGCGGTGGGCAAGAGCAGCACCGCCCGCATCATCCAGGCCCTCCTGGCCAGACACTCCGTCGCCCGCAGCGTGGATCTCGTCACCACTGACGGATTCCTCTACCCGAACCGGGTGCTCCAGGATCGCGGCATCCTGCACCGCAAGGGTTTCCCCGAGAGCTACGACCGCCGCGAGCTCATCCAGTTCATGGCCGACGTGAAGTCCGGCCACCCCCGGCTCACCGCGCCGATCTACTCGCACCTGGTCTACGATGTCGTGGACGACCAGGTACAGATTGTCGACCGGCCAGACATTCTGATCGTCGAGGGGCTGAATGTGCTCCAGCGCGGCGGCCAGCCCAGCCGGCGCCCGCAGGTCTTCGTCTCCGACTTCTTCGACTTCTCGATCTATGTGGACGCCGACGAGGCCCTGCTCCAGCAGTGGTACGTCGAGCGCTTCCTGAGGCTGCGCGAGACGGCATTCCGCGACCCGAGCTCCTACTTCCGACGCTACAGCGAGCTGAGCGTCGAGGAGTCCGTGTCCATCGCCCGGCAGATCTGGCGCGAGATCAACGGGGCCAACCTCAGGCAGAACATCGAGCCCACCCGCGAGCGGGCCGACCTCATCCTGGAGAAGGGCGTCCGCCACACGCTTGAGCAGATGTACCTGCGAAAACTGTAGCGCTACGGCGTGAGCGGCCGGTCGAACCAGATGGTGCAGGCGACGCCGGCGGGCACCCGCTCACCGAGGCTGTAGCGCCCCTTGGCCGTGTCCACGCAGACCATGGGCGGGCGCACCTCCAGGCTGCTGCCGACGGGCGGGGTGAGCCGCTTAATCACCGCGCCGTTGTCGTGTTGCGCGGTGGGCCGCCACGCCTTCGTCCCGGTGAGGCTCGTCACCACACTGCGGCTTAGCGTTGGGCTCGGCATGCCCGGCGGCGCGTAGCTGATGCGGAACTCGGTGTTGGGAAGCCAGACCTTCCGCTCAACCACAAGCTGAAACCGCTCCTCGACGAAGCCCCAGTCCGGCTTGATCGTGAATGCGAAGCTGGCGGTGCCGCCGGGCGGCACCGCATCCTCGCGGAAGCTACAGATGCGCGTCGAATGGAGCCAGCCCTCGGTCTGATACTGTGAGGTTCGAATGCGCGGGCCGACCGTACCGATGAACACAGAGTCGTCGCTGGTCCAAGTCTTCTCGCCAGTGTTCTCCACCACCAGAAGCAGATCCGCCGCGCCGCTCAGCCGCGATAGCTCGGGCACAATCCGCGCGCTATAGAGCCGCATCGGGTGCTGGCCTATCGGTGTCGACTGGCAGTTGCGGCAGACCTTTGGCAGAGTCGTGCCGGTGAGGATCGCGTCGCGAAACTCGTTATACGCCGGGCTCTGCCAGATCGTCTTCAGATCGGCGTGGCGCAGATCCCCGAGCACGGTCTGGTTCTTCGATCCGGCGAAGCAGCACGGGTAGACCAGCCCGTCCTTATCGATGTAAGGGAGCTCCCAGGGCAGGCTGCACATGCGCGTGACATCTTGCCCGTCGGGGTTCTGGTAGAATGCCTGGAGCACCGCCTGCGGGTCGTTCACTTCGAGATCGAGCCGCTCTGAGTGCTGCGGGATGAAGCGCACGCCGTGAGCCCGACAGGCGGCCTCGATCTGTGGGACGTACTGCGCCATCAGATCCGAGCTGACCATGCCCTCGGTCATGTCGTCGCTGTTGTAGTTCGCAAGCCCCTGGATAATGTAGGCGCGCACGCCGAGGCTGGCCAGCAGGGCCGGGAAGTCGACCAGGCTGGGCAGGTTCTCCGCCATAAGCACCGAGGATACGGTGATGCGCTCGGTGTTGGGGCTCGCGGCCACCAGGTTGCGCACCCCGCGGAGCGCGCGATCCAGGGGGCCGCCGCGGATGTGGTCGTAGATCTCTGGGTCCGGCGAGTCGATGGAGATGTTGATGTGGACGAGGCGCGACATCGCCACCATCTGGCGGGCCACATCTGCGGTCAGCGCGTGGGCGTTGGTGGTGAGGGTGAAATTGACGCCGAGCTCGTCGAGCTCGCGCATCAGCTCCAGGCTGCGCTTATTCACCAGCGGCTCGCCGAAGCCGGCAATAAACACATGCTCGGCGTGTGCGGCCAGCGCTTTCACCTCTTCCCATGCGGCCTGGCGAATGTGGCCACGGGTAATGCCCGAGGCCGTCTGTCCGATGGTCAGGGGGCACATCACGCAGTGAAGGTTACAGTCACTTGTGAGCTCCACCTGAAGCGAGAATGGGTAGGCTGATGCGGGGCGGTGTATGGTCGTACGCATAGAGGGGTTCATTTCCAGGCTCATATGCAACAAGTGTAATCGCGCGACCACATTGCGTCAAACTTGAATCTGAGGTTATAGCATGAAGATCGCAATTGTCGGCGCCGGTGCGATCGGCGGATACCTGGGGGTGAAGCTGGCCCTGGTCGGCGCCGAGGTCACGCTGATCGCCCGCGGAGCCCACCTTGAGGCAATTCTGCGCGACGGCCTGGCCGTGGAGTATGCCGACGGGGGCCGCGAGGTGGCCCGCCCGGCCCTGGCCACCGCCGATATGGCCGCCGCAGGCCCCCACGATGTGGTGATTGTCGCCGTGAAGGCTCAGTCCCTGCCAGCCCTGGCCGCGCCCATGCGCCTCCTCTACGGCCCCGATACCGCCGTCGTCTACGCGCAGAACGGCATCCCCTGGTGGTACTTCTACCGCCACGGCGGGGAGTATGAGGGCCGCCGGATCGAGGCGGTGGACCCCGGCGGCCAGATCGCCGCCCAGGTCG
>JBAXES010000369.1:0-4854 GCA_037140315.1 Chloroflexales bacterium | reverse complement strand
GCTTCGTGATCGCTCAAGGGCGCAGGATACCACATCTACAACTGTAGTACTAAGAATGTCTTGCTGCGTGAGCCCCGCTAAGCGCTCTGGGGCTTGCAGCGACAGCGATTCTGGTTGGTGCTGCGATGGGTCGGCGATACGGTCAATCTCGTCAGGCATACCGACTTCCTTTGACTAGTATGAAGGCATCCCTTGGCGCTATGGGACTGATGGTGCCTCCCGCGCAACGAGCCAGACCCAGACGTGCCGCAGCGCCTCCAGGTCTGCACGCAGGTAGGCCAGCGCCGGCGCGAGGTGCGCATCCAACTCCGCCGCCGGCGCGCCGCCGAACGGGGCCTGCGCCACGAGCCCTTGCCATGTGGTGTACTGCTCCCAGGCGATCAGCCAGTCGGCCTCGTCCGGCCAGCGGTGGCCCAGGTAGGCACCGACCGCCTTCAGGCTCCCAGCAGTCTGCGCCGGGCCGCGCGAGATCGGAAGGGCGTAGCGGTGATCCAGCATGGGGTGCAAATCCGCCAGCCGTGAGCGGAGTACTGCCTGCGCCCGCTCCCCCCCGGTACGGTCAAGGCATGTCTGCTCGTAGCGGCCCCAGTGGAGGATCGCGCCAGCGTCCCGCCCTGCCCGCGCGGCCACCTGCTGCCAGCCGGCGGCCACGTCACGCACAAAGACCACCGGGATGCCCGTGATGGTCGCGTGGGTGCGTCCGGCCGTCACGTGTCGCGCGCTGACGATGGCGATGCCGGGGTTGCCAACGGCGTCGAGCAAGCCAAAGGCCCAGGGTTCCTGGGTGTCGGGGCGACTCTCGATATCGAAGAACAGCGCGGGCGTGGGCAGCAGCAGCGGCGGCTCGGCCTTGCGGTACGGGGCGCGGCTGAGCAGTGCCTGGGCGTGGGCGTGGAACTGCGCCGCCCGGCTCACGCCCGCGTAGGGGTAGCACGCCAGGCGGGTCGTCGGGAGGGCGGCGAGGGTCTCCAGAGTGGTGACGCCATCGCGGCGCAGTGCTTCAGCCGTCCGGCGATCCAGGCCAGTGAGCAGCGCGATGTCCTGGCGCGCTTCGGCCACGCCATTACAGGCACTGCGCCAGACGCAATAGGCGCAGTGACGCGCAAAGGTGATCGGTGGCTCCGTATCTTGGCGCAGGCGAATGACGGGGAGGAGGTGCTGCTCCAGCGCATCCAGCGGGTCAGAACGCCGGATGATCGCCGCAGGCCGCCCGTCCTCCGCCCCCAGCCAGAGCTCGCCCTCCGGTGTATGGCCCTGCACCTGCGTGAGCAGCCAGCGGTACAGGTCAAGCTGGGTCGCATCGTGGGAGGTCGCCGCGCCATGCTGCTTAATCTCGACCGGCTCGTATGACCACGCCCCAAGGCGGGACGGCTGCGGTGCCCGACGCAAGACATCCGGGCGACCGCACAGCCGCATCCCGCTGTCCCAGTGCGCCTCCAGCCCGCCCTGGCGGATCGTGGCCGCGCCGGCCTGCATGAGCGCCTGGGTCTCCGCAATCAGGGCGGGCCAGTCGGGCACCACAACCGGCTGGGCCGGCGCCAGCATTGTTGCCATCACCTCCGCCTCGTGGACCACCCCCGCCATTGCGTGGCGCGTGGCCATGGGGCTATTGGACACCCGCAACGTGCGGTCACCGTAGCGATCCAGCCAGACCCGGCGTTCGCAGCGGCTGAGCCAAGCAAGCGTACCAACCGTGAGCGTGATCGGACGCGATGGGGACACCGTACGGCCCTCCTACCCGACAACCGGCATCAGCGTGCCGGACACGATCAGATCCTGGACATGCCTGGTCACCTGCGCTGGCTGGCTGCCGCCCCGGATGAGCAGCCCCAGTTCCATATTCAGGTCGAGGGCGTAGCGGGTCAGGTTGGCGCTGGAGATCAGCAGGGTCGTCGCATCAGCCACGGCGCACTTGGCGTGAAGCGCACCGTGGCGGCCCTGGTCATCGGTCGGGCGCTGATCGAGCGGCCAGTGGTAGACCGCCGCGTGCGCCGCGACCGCCGGCCCAAAGGCGGCCAGCCCGTCGTAGGCGATCTTCCCCGCGCTCGCCTGCGGCGACTCGATGAGCAGACGGATTGCCACCCCGCGCTGGGCGGCGCGACGCAGGGCCGCGCCGATCTCCGGGATGTCGTACACCGCGAAGGAGATGATCAGCAGATCGCGCTGCGCCGCGTCGATCACCCCTTGGAGCACCTGGGCGGTGCGCCGCAGCGGCTGCGCGCTGGCCGGCCCCGTCCAGACCAGCTCGACCGTCTGCGCCCGGCGCTGACGGCCCACGGCGGTTGCCGCCGCCTGGAGCGCCAGCGCCACGCTGGCGGGCGGTAGCGTGGGTGCCTGGGCCTGCCAGGTCGTCACGAAGGCCCCCACCTGCTCGCGGTAGTGTGGAGCCGCCAGCACCCGCGTGGCCGTCGCGTGCAGCGCCGCCCACGCGCCGGGTGACACCCCCGCCATCGCCTCGGCAAGTGGCGGGATCGCGCCCTCCGGCAGCGCCTCGGCCAGCGCCGCGATCGCCTGGAGAAACGCGTCGTCTGGCAAACCCATCATGCCTCCCCAAAGAAGCTGAGTTCGGCCTGGTCGACCGTCGGGATGAGCAGCGAGCGGTCGAGATACTTATTGCCGCGCTCGCACGAGGTCTCGGGCGCGAACAGGCAGGCGTGACAGGCTGCGCCGTGCAGCGTCTGCGGCTCCATCAGCGGCGTGTGCTCGGCGCACAGCGGGTCGGAGGCGCACAGCCGCATCGCGTCCAGCGCCGCCGCGATGTGGCGCTCCAGGATGTGCGGTGCCCCCAGGCTGACCAGCCCGCCCAGTGTGCCCTCGCTATCGGGGGCCGCCGTGTAGAGCAGCACCCCGGCCATCGGCCCGTCGGCATCGGTCGGCGGCAGGGCGTAGATCCGCTCGCGAATGCTGGCCACCGCGTAGCCGCACTCCAGGGCAAACTGCCGGATCAGGGCGTGGGCGAACGAGTGCAGCAGCATGTAACGCACGCCGGGGAAGCCGGCCTGCGGGTCGGGGATGCGCCGCGCCCGCCGCCAGCGCCGGTGGGCCGTGTACGCGTCGCGCTCGAAGGCCGCGACCGCCGGCCGCGCGCACCACGCCTGGATGGCCACCTCGTCGAACTCCAGGAAGATGCCCTCGCCGCGCACCTCCACCGCCGGCACCCAGATCGGGTTTCTGCGGGAGAGCGGGGCGCGATGCTCCTCGGCCAGATCACCCGACTCCGCGAAGTCCCCCGGTGAGGTGATGCGGGTGAAGCCCACGCAGGCCGAGACCTCGCGCAGCTTCTCGGCCAGCACGACCTGGCGGATCAGGCCCGCATAGGCCGTCGGCGGGGCCACCGCGCGGATCTGGAAGTCCGGCAGCCGGGGGGCGCTGGCCGGGTTGATGAGCACCCGCCACTCTGGGGCCTTCAGGTTGCGCGCCTCGGCGGCGTCCGGGCCGCCCCCGCCGCGCTTGCGCTCGATGGCCGCCCACAGCGCGTCGTCGCCCACCTGGATGAAGGGCTGGAGCTGGCCGATCGCCCGGAAGGCGGCCAGCACCTCGTTGCTCGTCACCTTCTCCAGAATCAGCCAGTGCGCCTCGACCAGCTGGCTCAGTGTGTCCACCGCCGTCGGCACCGACAGTGCGGCGAGGGTCAGCCCAAACCAGCTGTTGGACGCGCCGAGCAGAATCGCCTTCATCTGCTGGTCGCAGCCCTGCTCCTCGAAGTCGCGCAGGTGCGGGCGCCGCCCGCGACAGGCGGGCATCGCCAGCTTGCCCTCCTCGCCGAAGGCATCGGACATGCGCCGCTGATCGCCGCAGGCATCGCACTTGACGATGATATCGGCCGCCTCGCCCGAGACACCCAGCTCCAGCAGGCGGATGGCACCGGTGCAGGCGCTGGCCCCCTTGTGGACAAAGTAGTGCCAGGGGAAGTCGTCGAGGTGGCCCTTCTCGCAGGCCACCAGGAAGCGCGCCGGCAGCACCGTGGGCGGCGCACCGGGCTTGGTGCAGTTGGCGTGGACGTAGCGCGCCCGGTCAGGCCGCATCGGGTCGCTCTTGAGCTGAAATAGGTCGGAGTCGCGCGGGGCGAGCAGCCGGCAGTACGGGCACAACATCCAGCGCGGGAAGGTGGCCACCGGCACGCCGATCTGCGCGCTGCCGTCGAAGGGGTTGTCGAGACCCTCGGGCTGAATCGGCGGCATGCGCAGGCTCTTGACCTGCGCGCCGAGCTGCTGCTGGACGGCGGCGAGCAGTCGCTCCTCGCCGATCTCCGTCGCGTGGGCTGGCGACCAGTCATCCAGGCCCATCACCATCACCGAGAGGTTGGGCAGGTCGATGATCGCCCCGACGCCGAAGGTGTGGAGTAGCTGGCTCGGGCGCACCTCGCCCACCCGGTATTTCTCGTTGCGCAGGGTCATGCGTCACCTTCTGTCATCATCGTCGGAGCCGCAGCCGCGCCGAAGGCGGCACACGGTCGCTCCTGTTCCGCACCCACGCTGCGGTCATCGAGGATCAGGTTGACGCCCGGCTCCACGTCGCGCAGCGAGTTCAGGCAGGTGAAATCGTCCCAGCGCCCGGCCTCTGGCCCCTTGAGCAGCCCGACGGTCAGGCCGTCCTTCTTGGGCTTGTAGCCGAGGATGCGCCCGCCCGTGGTGCGGCTGGCCTGGTCACGCCAGCTGTCGAGCAGGGCGCGCAGGGTTTGCTCGACCTCCACCCCCAGCGCGTGCTGCCCCGTCACCAGCGCCGCACGCTCGGCCAGGATGCGGATGGCCTCGGTTGCGTAGGGGTGGGAGGCGGCCAGGCGACCGGCGCGGTCGTTGGCATTGAACTCGTCGCCCAGCAGGCGCACGAGCGTGACCAGCAGCGCGGCCAGCC
>JBAXES010000368.1:0-4882 GCA_037140315.1 Chloroflexales bacterium | reverse complement strand
CAGCAGCGGCTGCCCAGCCTGGACGGAGTCGCCCTCGGCGCCCAGCACCTCGGACCCCACGCCGCCGACGGGCACGCTCAGGGACGCGCGCTGCGCCGGCAGCACCCGGCCCTCGGCCTTCAGCGACCCGCCCACCGCCGCCAGGGCGGTGGGGCCAGCCTGGGCGACCGGCGTCGGCGCGGGGGGGGCTGCGCCCGCGCAGCCGGCCAGCGCAGCCAGGGCCATGATAATCACGACAGTACGCATAATATCCTCTGGGGCTGCGCCCCGGCCCTCCCCTACGCAATGCCGGCGTCGACGATCGCGCCGTCCTGCATCTTGACCACCCGCCGGGCGTAGGCGATCACGCGCGGGTCGTGGGTGGCGTACACGAAGGCGGTGCCGGTCTCTTTGTTTAGCCGCCCCATGATCTCCATAGCCTGCTGGCCATTGGCAGTATCAAGGTTGGCCGTGGGCGCGTCGGCGAGCACGAGGACGGGGCGGGGGGCCAGGGCGCGGGCGATCGCCACGCGCCGCTCGGCCGGCTTCACCCCGCTCAGCAGCAGCGGCAGCTCCACGTTCTCGTAGGCGGTGAGCACCGGCACCAGGGCAAAAAACTGGAACACGAAGCCGATGCTGGTGCGCCGCAGGTCGGCGCGCTGGTTCGCGCTGAAGCGGGTCACGTCCTGGCCCTTGATCCGCACCGCGCCCTTGTCGGGCTTGTCCAGGCAGCCGATCAGCTGGAGCAGCGTCGTCTTGCCCGAGCCCGAGGGGCCGACCAGGGCGGTGAACTCGCCCTCGCCGATGCTCAGGCTAATGTCGTTGAGCGCGTGGGTCTCGACCGCGCCCACGTGGTAGATCTTACTCACATGGTCAAGCTGGATGGCATCCATAATACGTTCCTCGTCCATCCTAAAGAAAACCTACATGTAGCTTAAGACCTCATCAAAGTCACCTCCCGGTGGGGGGGTGGGGGGCGGCTTCGCCGCCAAAACCGAACAGAAAGCAGGTTTGGGGCACAGCCCCAAAGACGAGGGCCTGCGGCCCTCAATCCGCCGCTGCTCAGCCCCGCAGGGCCTCGGCGGGCTCAAGGCGGGAGGCGTACCAGGCGGGGTAGAGCGCCGCCGCCAGGATGATCAGCATGGTGGCCAGGGAGAGGCCGGCGAACGTGCCGGGCACAAAGCGTCCGTAGATGGTGGTGCCCAGAACGACGGCGTTGCCCCCCGAGGTGGCCAGGTCCCCAATCGGGATGCCCACGTAGGTGATGTAGGCCACGCCGGCCAGCCCGAGGGCCAGGCCGAGGGCGACGCCGGCCAGGCCCAGGCAGGCCGCCTCCAGCAGCAGCATCTGCGTGAGGTGGCGGCCCTTCATGCCCAGAGCGCTCAGGATACCCATCTCGCGGATGCGCTCGAACACCGACATCAGCAGGGTGTTGGCGATGATCACGGCTACGATCAGGATGACCACCCCGTCGAGGATGTAGTAGATGGCCAGGCTCGACTGGAGGGTCTGCACGATCAGCTGGTTCAGGTCGCGCCAGGTGAGCACCTGGGCGTCGGGCGTCTGAAGGGCGGCGGCGACGCTATCGGTGGCGTCCTGACTATCCAGCATAATCATGATCGCGCTGGCCCGCTTGTCGGCGCGGGCGAAGGCCTGGGCCTTCGAGAGCGGCATCAGCACGGTGCTCTCGTCGTAGGTGGGGATGCCGGTGCTGAACAGCCCGCGCACGGTGAAGATGCCCTCGTCGGCCTGGCCGTCCGAGTCCACCACCGTCAGGCTCACGTCGTGCCCCACGCCCAGGCCCAGATCCTGGGCCAGGCGCTGGCCGATCAGGATGCCGCCACGGTCGTCGGCGGTCAGGAAGGCGCCCGCGACCATCGCGGCGCGGATGGGGTCGTAGATCGTCGAGGCGGTGTCGATGCCGCTGATCTGCAGGCCCAGCGAGTCGCCGGTCGTGGCGATCACGCCGCCGGCCCAGAGCACCGGGGCGGCCGCCCGCACCCCGGGGATGGCGCTGGCCCGGGCCGCGATCTGCGCGGGGTCGCTCAGTAGATCCTTCCACTGCAGGCTCATGTCGTCCTCGTTGTAGGAGCCAGCCCGGACCTGCAGGTGGCCCGTCTTCAGGCGGATGCTGTTCTGCAGCGCGCCGTCCATCACGCCGGCGATGTAGCCGTTCATCAGGACCAGCAGGGCCAGGCCGAGGGCCACCGCGATCATGGTCATCAGCGTGCGCCGACGGTTCCGCCCAAGGTCGCGGTAGGCCAGCACCCAGAGCTTGCTTAGCATATGGTTCTCTCTTCGAGAAATTGCTTATTGTTTTGAGCGATGTTGCCAGCTTCGCTGGCAACATCGCTCAAAACAATATAGGGATTCACACGTGGTGCAGCGCGATAGCCGGCTCCTTGCGGGAGGCCTGCCAGGCCGGGTAGAGCGAGGCCAGGGCGGTGATCGCCACCACCAGCGCCGCGCGGCTGGCCAGCGTGCCCAGGCTGATCGCCGGGTAGATCCGGTCGCCCATCAGCGCGCCGATCTCGCCCATGCCCGAGACCCCCGCAAAGCCGATGCCGACCTGGCCGACCCACCACGTGAGCAGGCCGCCCAGGGCGCAGCCGAGCGCCGCCCCGACCACGCCGATACAGGCGCCCTCCAGCAGGAACAGGCCCATGATCTGGCGGCCCTTCATGCCCAGGGCAGCCAGCACGCCCATCTCGCGGGTGCGCTCGAACACGGCCATGGTCATCAGGTTGAAGATGCCGATGGCGGCGATCAGCAGCACCACGATGCCGAAGAAGTTCGTGACCGCCAGCTTGGTGTCGAGGACCTGGCGGATCTCGGGGCGCAGGGTCTGCCAGGTGTCCACCTCATAGCCCGGCAGGTCGCCCTGGAGCGTGCCCATCAGGCGATCCTCGCCGCCGACCTTCTGCAGGAAGATCACCGCCTCGGTGGCCTGGTCGCGCAGGTTGTAGAGCGTCTGCGCGTCGGTGAGGGCCATGTAGACGCTGGCCTTCTCGATATCGGGCATGCCCAGGTTATAGATGCCGACAATGGTCATCGTATGCTGACGCATAGCCTCGCCCTTGCGCCGGCCCACCAGGTTCACCGCATCGCCCACCTGCACCTGGAGCATGTCGGCCATGCCCCTGCCGATCACGATCGCATCGCGATCGGCGGGCAGCAGGAAGCGGCCCTGGGCGATATTCTCGGCCTGGATGCTCATGGGCGCCTCGACGGCCGGGTCGATGGCGGTGATCGCCACCCGCAGGGTGTTGCCCCGGTTGCTCACGATCCCCGCCGTGCTGATGCGCTCGGCGACGGCCAGAATATTCGGCTGGGCCGACACGGTCTGGACGACGGCGTCGGCGCTCGCTAGCGGCAGGAGCGGCAGGCGGGTGGCCTTCGCGCGGAAGCCCGGCGCGTGTACCTGCAGGTTGCCGCCGTAGAGGCGCACGGCGTTGCCGAAGATCGCCTGGTCCGAGCCCTTGATCAGCCCGTCGATGAACAGCAGCAGGGTGACGCCCAGGATGATCGCCACCAGGGCGATCGCCGTGCGCCGCCAGTTGCGCCACATGTTGCGCCAGGCCAGCTTGATAGATTGGGTCATACGACACCTCCAGCCACAAACCACTCGCGGGTTGTCTCCGCGTCGATCAGGTGTAGGGAGCCGGGCCGCGCGCCCAGCACGCGCTCCAGCGCGTCGTTGTAGGCCATAACCATGCGCTCGGCGACCTGAAGTGCATCCGGCTGCGGCGCGGGCGTCAGCAGCATCCGCGAGAAGGCGTCGCCCAGGCCCACCAGCATCGAGATGACGATCGAGCCGGCCAGATCAGGGAATGTCGTCATCAGCTCGCCCTCCGCCACGCCCCGCGCGATCAGCTGGCCGAGCAGCGGCCCGATGTGCGCCAGCATCATCGTCTGCACCTTCAGCCGCACGACGGCGTTCTCGTCGGCGTACCAGCTGCGCAACAACGAGAGCAGGTTCGCCTTCTGCGCGACCTTCCAGCGCCCGCTGCTGTCGAAGTAGCGCTGGAGCCGGATGAGCGTCGGCAGGCCGGGCTCGTGCAAGATCTGCGCGAAGATCTGCTCGCTCTCTTGGCCCAGGCGCTCCAGCAGCGCCTCAAGCAGATCCTGCTTCGAGTCGAAATAGTGGTAGAAGGCCCCCTTCGAGATCTTTAGCTCGTCGATGATGTCCTTGATGGTGATCTGGTCGTAGCCCTTGCTGTACATCAGCCGCCAGGTGACGTCAAGGATCTCCGCGCGCTTGACGGCGTACTCTTGCGCGTTGACGGTGCGCGCCATGGCTGCCCCCTCGGTCGTACAATAATAAACCGACGGTCGGTTTATTATTGTACGACCGTTTCGCCGGTTGTCAAGATACTGCTGGCAACTGTCACCCCGAGCGAAGCGAGGGGTCTTCCCAATCCGGAGGAGGGAAGATTCCTCGCTTCGCTCGGAATGACAGGGCAGGTTGATCGGTATTTGCCAGCAGTATCTTGTCAAGGCCCTGGCAGAGCGCGTATCGGGTATGATATGAGCACACCGTGGCAAACACAGCGATGCGGCGCGGGCCACAGGCCCAACCTTCTGGGGCCTACGCCCCGAACTGCCGGAGGCAGAGATGCCCACCTACGACCTCCTCATCCGCCGCGGCGCGGTCGTCACGCCGGGGGGCGTGGCCCTGGCCGACCTGGCCATCTCCGACGGCGTCATCGCCGCCGTCGGCCCAGAGATCGCGGGCGCGGCCCGCGCCGAGATCGCCGCCGCCGGCCTGCACGTCCTCCCCGCCATCATCGACGCCCACGTCCACTTCAACGAGCCGGGCCGCACGGCCTGGGAGGGCTGGGCCACCGGCGCGCGCGCCCTGGCCGCCAGCGGCGGGGCCCTCTGCTTCGAGATGCCCCTCAAC
>JBAXES010000367.1:0-4887 GCA_037140315.1 Chloroflexales bacterium | reverse complement strand
TTGAGGACGCCGATGATATAGAGGTTGTGGGCGAGGCCGAGAACGGCCAGGAGGCGATCAAGCTCACCGAGCGCCTCAGCCCGGACGTAGTCCTGGTGGACATTAACCTGCCCGGCCTGAACGGACTGGAGGTCGCGCGCGTGATCAAGCGGCGCGACCCGCGCACCGGCATTATTGTGCTCAGCGTCTACGAGGACGACGACCAGCTCTTCCAGGCGATCAAGGTCGGCGCCGCCGCCTACTCGTCCAAGGATGTCAACCCCGAAGACCTGCTCTACTATATCCGCAAGGTGGCCACCGGCCGCTACCTGATCAACGACTCGGTCCTGGCCAAGCCCAATGTCGCCACCCGCGTGCTGCACCAGTTCCGCGAGCTGGCCGCCTCCGAAGACGAGCAGACCAGCGCGCTCTTCGCGCCGCTCACCAGCCGCGAGATCGAGATCCTCGACTGTATCGCCCGCGGCCTCTCAAATAAGGAGATCGCCAACGAGCTGAGCATCAGCGGGCAGACGGTGAAGAACCATATCACCTCGATCCTCTCGAAGCTGCAGGTGAATGACCGCACCATGGCGGTGATCTACGCCATCAAGCGGGGGTGGATTCGCTTCGGCTTCTCGGATCAGATACGGGACGAGGAATCGTAGCTGCGACGTCGCCTGTGAGCGCTGCGTGAAAACTGAGTAACCCGACGCGCATTGATTCCGAGATGAGCTTCATTTCAGAGAGCTGCTTCTGGAGATCTACAATTTCGTTCTTGTGCATCATACCAAGTAGCGCCAGGTCACCCTGCGGTTCAAGCACACGCTGCATCAACCGGCTCTCACGCATGGCACGACGGTGTTTCACACTATCTTGCATGTCCGTGTCAACAACCTGCCAGGGGTGCTCAATAAGGTCGGCCTCGCCGTCGAGCAGGCGGGTCCCGTCGTCGAGCATGAGATCCACATCGACGAGAAGTTCCGAAAGCTTATCAATGGGGAGCAGGCGGTCGAGGAGCCAGCGCGCCTCACGCTTGCCATGCTTTAGAAGCGTGTCTCCCTTGTTACGCCCGAAGCCAATAATCCGTGCCGCAACGCGCTGATACTCCTCCTCATCCTCTTGCCAGATAGCGTACACCTCGGCGAGGGTTGGGAGGCGCGCCTTCTTTGGTGCCTCTTTGTTCTCCTTAGCTGCCACCGCTTTCTCACGCGCAAAGAGCGTCTTCTTGGCTCTGCGGATCTTGTCCTGCGCCCACTGTGTGATCATCTTGGCCGAATCGAAGAGGCAGGCATCATAAAAGCGGGAGAGGAAGATGCTCTCAGATGCTTGAGGAAATCGCTTGCGGATTTCGTTGGCGAGGGTGCGCGACTTGAAGCGAGGACCATCCTGCATACCCAGGATCAGTGCGAGGGCTCCGTCATCTCTGGGTTTCTCATAATCCTCTTGCCACTCATCCAGGATCCGCTCCACCAGGCTGTCACGAAAATCGAGCCCGTCTACCATGTAGCGACGCTTCCAACAGCGCCAGATCGACCGCCACCCCGAGCACGACGCCCACCGCGTAGCAGGCCAGGTCGCTCCACAGGAAGCCGGAGCCGAGCACCAGGCGGCCAGGGACGGTCGCGCGGATGGCGTCGAGCCAGGGCGCGTGATACAGCTGGCTGATCTCGACGGCCGCGCACAGCTCGAGGGCCGCCAGGCCGACCCGCCCGATTGCGGCGCGCGGCCAGATCAGGCCGACCAGCAGGTACACCAGCGTCGCGTAGAGCGTGTCGCCTCCGTAGGCCGCGATGAGTGTCGGCAGCGGCAGATCCGCTCGCGTGAGCAGGCCCAGCGGGATGACCGCCAGGATGGCGATGGCGATGCGCCCGCGAGGGCGCGGCGGGTGCTCAGGGCTGCCCGGCATCGCCGTCGCCCGCCTGCCGCTGGAGCAGCGTCAGCAGATCGCGGGTGATCGTCAGGTCGCGCACGCGGGAGTTGTTCTTCGTGGCGAAGTCCGAGTCCTCCGCCTCCTCCAGCACCTCGTCCAGCGTCCAGATCACCGTCTGGAGGCTCGCTGACGTGATGTTCCCCTCCGGCAAGAACTCCGCGTTGCGCCGCCGCAGGATCGCCCCGATCTGGTTTTCCATAGCGCGATCGGCAACGGCAGCCGCAGGCGCGCTGGACGCTGCCAGCAGCGCCATCCTCCCAGCGCGGCAGGGCCGCGCGCAGGGCGGCGTAGCTGCGCTGGTAGTTCGCCTCGGTGGTCATCGTGGAGAGTAGGATGTAGACCAGCTCATCCACCGGGTTGGCGTGGTTGCCCAGATCTGGCCGGCCGTAGGCCGCATCGAGCAGGCGGCAGATCGTGGCGGCGCGGTCGAGCGGGCGCTGGCTCATAACAATGGCATCTGCTCAACATCGCTGGGCTTCGCATCAAGCGGCGGGGGGAGTTTCTGTATATGGCCGTGAAGTTGCTCATAGAGCTGCCACGTGTTGTGAAAGCCGCGCCGGCGGTTACGGTTATTGCCCCGGAAGATCATCACCTCGATGTTGATCTCCTTACAGATAGCGCATTCACAATAGTCCCACGGTCGTCGGGCCAGTGTCTCGCGGTAATCGCTGCGGGTGCGCTCCGTCACCTCGCCAGCAAGCTCGTCGTAGGCCAGCACCGCCATCAAGGCATGCTCTAGATATGTAGCGTCACTATTTGCTTCATAGGCCCGCAGGGCTGAGAGCGCGAGTTTCTCTAGCCGCCGCGCCACGTCCATCTGCGCCGCGATATCGAGGGGCCGCAGGCCGGATAGGCACGCAAGAGCGGCCAGCGCGCTACCCCGCCGGCTCCGGCGGGCGCGTCTGGCGCAGGACGGATCGGCGCTCTTGGACGAGGGCAACTGCCGCGGAAGTATACTCCACCAGCCGAAGCAGGTCAAGGTCGCCAGAGATCAGGGCTGGCGCCGGGGCAAGCAAGATGTCTGGCTCCCCGGCTCGCAGGTCATCCAATGTCCGATGCCAAAGCTCCTCTTCCTTAGAAGCGCTGGCTGCCTCCTGTCGCAGCCCAGCTAACTCGCGCGCTAAGCGCCGCAGTAGGTCGTGGAAGTAGCCCATCCTCGCCTGCACATCGGCGTGCGCCCGGCCCGCCCGGTCGCGCTCCTCCAGATCGCCCATCTCGCGCAGCGCGGCGTCGATGGCCTCATCGAGCGGTCGCATCTCCATTAGCTGAACCTCGTATAGATTTGACAGCACCAATACGATATCGGATAATACGAACATGAGATCTTATAGCAACTTCCTCATATCGCCGCTATACTATACATAGGGACTTCCCATGCCTGCAAAGGATCGTATCCACGATCAGGTCAAACACGCCCTCATCGCGGATGGCTGGACAATCACGAGCGAGAACTACACCATCAGGATCGATGAGCGGAATGTCGTGATCGATATCTTCGCCGAACGCGGATTGCTGGCGGCGCGGCGCAACGATGAGCACATCGCGGTTGAGGTCAAGAGCTTCCTCGGGCCGTCGCCGGTGAATGACCTGCGCGACGCTATCGGCCAGTATATTCTCTATCGGTCGGTGCTTCGTCGTGCTGATCCTCATCGCATGCCCTATCTGGCAGTTGACAGCGCGGCGGCAGCGGGCATCCTGAGTGAGCCGATCGGCCAGGCGATTCTCCATGATGAGCATGTGCGGCTGATTGTGGTGGACATTCAGCAGGAAAGGATCATTGAATGGATACCCTAGACTATCGCACAATCCTCCCGCCGCTGCTGCGTGCGGAGGCCAACGGTACCCCACAGAACGTGGATGTCGAGGCATGCGTCATGTGCGACTACGATGGCGGGCACTACCAGATCGTCTACCTGGGCTGGGATGGCGACCGGCGGATCTACTCGGTGCTGCTTCACCTGCGGGTCATCGGCGGCAAGGTGTACATCGAGCGCGACGGGACAGCCGATGGGTTCGCCCAGGTGCTTGTGGATGCGGGCATCCCGCACGATGCGATTGTGCTGGCCTTTCACCCGCCCTATAAGCGTCCGCTAACCGAGTTTGCTGCGTAGGCGCTGGGCTACTCGCCCGTTAGGTGCTCCCTGATCTGCCGCACCGTCTTCAGCAGCGCCCGGTAGCCAGGCGTGGCGGTGAGGGACTTGCCCGCCCCACGGTAGCGCGCGCGCGCGGCTCGCAGCAGCTCGGACTGGATCGCGCCAACGGTCTCGGCTGCGCCCCAGTAGGGGTGCGTCAGGGCCGGTCGCGCAGCGTAGCGGAATGCCTGGTAGCCCCACACATCTCCGCCCAGCGCCGCCGCTGCTGCCGCGTTCGCCGCAGCAACCTGGCCGCGCAGCTCCATACTATCTTCCTCGCTCACCCCTGCCAGCAGCTCCAGCGCCGCATCCCAGCCCTCGCGCCAGACGACCCCCACCTCACCACAGCGCCAGCGCAGCATCCCCAGTTGCCGCCGCAGCTCCACGCGGCTCACCCCCAGCTGCGCGTCGAGGTGGCGGGCGCGGGCGTCGAGATCCTCAACGTCGCGCCGCAGCTCTCCGGCCAGATCGAGTCGGCGCAGGGCGGAGGCGTAGCGCTGGAGTGTGGCGAGCAGGTCGTAGAGTCTCTCGCCGCCGGGGCGCACGCGGAAGGGCGTGGTCTTGAGCGAGGCCAGGGGCAGGTCGGCCAAACGCTCCAGGGCCACGGTGGGGTCGAAGTCAATCAGGGCCACGTCGCGGCGATCCCGGTCGAGCAGGGTGTCGCGCAAGGTGAAGGCGCCAATGTAGAGGCGGCGGAAGATCTCGCGGCGGGCGAGCAGCTCCGCCCCCGCCGTGGCGCAGGCCCGCTGCGCGCCGTCCGACCAGGGCGACACGACGCTGCCCGCATCGGGTCGCAGGTTCGGCGGGCCGTCGAGCGGCTCGCCGCGTAGTCCCGCGATCATGCGC
>JBAXES010000366.1:0-4899 GCA_037140315.1 Chloroflexales bacterium | reverse complement strand
TCGGCTACCGGCTGGATCTCGTCCAGCCCGTGGACCTCTTCCCGCAGACGCCGCACATCGAGGCGGTGGTCATCCTGCGGAAGTAAGACCCTCACCGTGCGCCAGGATCCCAGGGCAGCGTCACGCTGAAGCGGCTGCCCTGGCCCAGCGTGCTCTCCACGGCCACGCTGCCCTGGTGCGCCTGCGTCAGCCGGTACACCAGGGCCAGGCCCAGCCCGGCGCCCCCATACTGGCGGTTGAGGCCGCCGTCGATCTGGGTGAACGGCTGAAACAGGCGCGGGAGATCCGCCTCGGCGATGCCGATGCCGGTGTCTGAGACGGTGAAGGTGACGGCCTGCTGGGCCTGGTCGCCGCGCACCTCCAGACCGACGACGCCGCCCTCGGGGGTGAACTTGACCGCGTTGGACAGCAGGTTGATCAGGATCTGCATGAGGCGTCGCCCGTCGGCGCGGACGATCGCCACCTGGGGGTCACGCGTCACGCTGATCGTGATCCGCTTGGCGATGGCGCTCTCGGCCACCATCTGGAGGCTCATCTGGCAGATCATGTCGACTGCAGCCGGCTCAATCTGGATCTGGAGCTTCCCGGACTCGATCTTGGCGAGGTCGAGGATCTCATTGATCAGCGCCAGGAGATGACGGCTGCTGGTATCCACGCTGCGCAGCGCCTCGACCTGCTTCGGGATGAGCTGGCCGTAGAACTCCTGGAGGAGCAGCTCGGTGCGGCCCAGGATCGCGTTGAGCGGCGTGCGCAGCTCGTGGCTCATATTGGCGAGGAACTCGTCTTTGAGCCGGGCGGCGCGGGCCAGCTCGGCGTTGGCCTGGAGCAGATCGGCGGTGCGCTCGGCAATGCGCAGCTCAAGCGTCTCGTTGAGCTGGCGGAGATCGGCCTCGGCCTGCTTACGCCCGGTGATGTCACGGTAGTTCACCACGATCGCCTGCACGCCCGGCACGCCCAGCAGGTTGGTGCCGGTGGCCTGCAGCCAGCACCAGGTGCCATCCTTCCGCCGGTAGCGTAGCTCGCTCGAGAGTGTCTCTTGCGGCCTTTGCTGGAGCTGGCGGAACAGGTCGGCGCTTATGGTCAGATCATCCGGGTGTATGAATATCAAGGCGTTCTGGCCGATCATGTCCTCGGCGCGATATCCCAGCATGCGCAGGGCCGCCGGGCTTTCGTAGACGATGGTGCCGTCGGCGGACACGGTGGCCACGCCATCGGCGCTGTGCTCGATCAGCGCCCGGAAGTGCTGCTCGCGCGCGCGCAGCTGGAACTGGAGCCGGTGCCGCTCGATCGCGTAGCGGATGGCCCGGGCCAGCAGGTCGTCGCCTGCCTGGCCTTTAACCAGATAGTCCTGCGCCCCGGCCTGCACGGCAACGGCCGCCAGGTCCTCGTCATGCATGCCGGACAGCACCACGACCGGGATCTCGGGGGCCTGGGCGTGCAGCCGGGTGAAGGTCGCCAGGCCCTGGCTATCGGGCAGGCCCAGGTCGAGCAGCACCACGTCGAAATGCTGCCCGGCGAGGCATGCCAGGCCCTGGCTGAGCTGATCGACCACCGTCACCTGAAACGTGACCAGCCCATCGCGATTGAGCGCCGCCTCCAGCATGATCACATCGATCGGGCTGTCCTCGACCAGCAACACATGAATAGGTAGCTTATCCATTGTCGGCGTCCGCGGGTAAGGTCACCACACTAAGCCAGTAATGGCGGATCGACTGGACTGTCTGGACGAAGGCGGCAAGGTCGAGCGGCTTAACCACATAGCTGTTAGCGTGCAGCTCGTACGCCATCCAGACATCCTCCTCCGCCTGTGAGGTGGTCAGCACTACAACGGGGATGTACTTTAGCGCTGGGTCGACCTTGATCTCAGCCAGCACCTCACGCCCGCTCTTGCGGGGCAGGTTCAAGTCGAGCAGGATCAGGTCGGGGCGGCGCGCATCGGCGTAGGGGGCCTGCTTGCGCAGGAAGGCGAGCGCCTCCACCCCGTCGTCCACAACGCTGATGGTGTTGAGCATTCGAGCCTCGGCCAGGGCATCCTTGGTGATCAGGACATCGGTGGGGCTGTCCTCAACCAGCAAGATCTCAATATGCTTGAGGGACAATGAGGAAACCATGGCTAGCTCCGATCAGGGAGGGTGAAGAAGAAGGTCGCCCCATGGCCCAGGCGGGACTCAACCCAGATCGTTCCGCCGTGACGCTCCACGATCTTCTTGCAGAGCGACAGCCCGATCCCGGTGCCGGGGTAGTCGCGGCGGGGGTGCAGGCGTTGGAAGATGACGAAGATGCGCTCAAAGTAGTCCGGCGCGATACCAATGCCGTTATCGCGCACCGCGAAGCACCACCCGTCATCGCGTCGCTCGACCCCGATGTGGATCTGCGGGGTCGATTCACCGCGAAACTTGATGGCGTTGCCGATCAGGTTCTGGAAGAGCTGGGTGAGCTGCACCGGGTCGGCCAGCACCATCGGCAGGGCATCGTGCGTGATCACGGCTGCGCTCTCCTCGATCGCCACCATCAGGTTGGCCTGCACGCCGGCCAGCACCGTCTCTAGCACCGTCGGGGTGAAGGGCTTACCGCGCCGCTGCACGCGCGAGTACACCAGCAGGTCGTTGATCAGCGCCTGCATGCGGGTGGCCGCCTCGACCGCGAGATCAATATACTGGTCGGCGCGGGCGTCGAGCTGGCCCTGATAGCGCTGCTGTAAGAGCTGCACCATACCGGCCACCGCGCGCAGCGGCTCCTGGAGATCATGCGAGGCCACGGAGGCGAACTGCTCTAGGTCGGCGTTGGATCGGGTCAGATCCTCAAGCGCCTTGTGCAGCGCCTCCTCGGACTGCTTGCGCGTGGTGATCACATCAAACACGGATACAAAGTACCCCTCGGCCGGGCTATAGACCGAGATCGAGAACCATTGCTGGAGGGCTTCAATAAACATCTCGAACTTCTCGTGCTGGCCGATCAGGGACACGCGGGCGTAGATCTCAAACAGGCCCGGGTCAGTCTCGCGAATGCCCGGGACGACCTCACTGACCCGCTTTCCGCGCACGTGGCGCAAGCCCGTCAGGGTCTCAAAGGCCTCGTTCACCTCGCAGTAGATCCAGTCCTGCGCCACCCCGTCCTCAACGATCATCTGGCAGTAGGCGTAGCCCTCGGCCATATGCTCAAATAATCTCCGGTACTGCTCTTCGCTGGTCCTGAGCGCATCTTCGGCCTGCTTGCGCGCGGTGATGTCGCTGTAGGTGATCACCATGCTCTGGTCTTCGAGGGGCAGCGGGGCCGCCGTGACATTGATCCAGGTCGTCGCACCGCTCGGCATGATCACGCCCATCTCGACATCTTTCACCATGCGCTGTTCTTTGAGCGCCCGCACGCTGGCGTACTCATCGACCGGCATCAGTGATCCGTCGGGGCGCACGATCCGCCACTCGCTGCCGTCGATCTGGCGCTGGCCCTGCTCCTCGCGCCCGATGCCAAGCAAGCCCTCGGCCGTGGCATTGGTTTCAATAATCTTGCCGGTCTTATCCGAGACGGTGATGCCCAGAGGAAATGCGTCGAACAAGATCTGGTACTTGGTCAGCGCAACCCGGAGGTCGGCCTCGGCGCGCTTGCGCGCGAGCGCGGCTGCGCTATCCGCCGCGCCCCCCGCATCCACCTGCTCGCGGTCGCTGGCCGTCAGGGCGCGCTCGGCCTCGGCCAGGCGCGCCCGCAGCTCGTGGTTTTCTTTGACGAGCTGCTCAATGGTTTGCTGCTCAAGAGTCATAGGATGCGCCTCTCCTCCAGGGTAGGATCTGTACAGAGTATACCCCGCGCCTGGGTAGAAAAGCAGAACACGGCGAGCACAGCAGGGTTACAGTTGCGCTACTCCTCTGTAGATATCAGAACGACCCGGTCATCTCAGCCACCTGGCGGTAGCGCTCCTTGATCGCGGCGAGCAGCGCATCGTCAACCTCGGCGGCGTTGCGGTAGACCTGCTTGTCGAGCATGCGCGCCTTCTCGCCGCCGGGCCAGATCCGCCAGGAGTCGTTGTCGATCACGTCGGCGACGATCAGCTCGCCGTCGGGCAGGCGGCCGAACTCGATCTTGAGGTCCACCAGGGTCACATCCTGGGCGGCCCAGGCCCGCGCCAGCGCGGCGCAGACAGCCCGGCCGATGGAGATCATCTGCGCGACCTCTGCGGCGCTGGCGATGCTCTGGGCCACGATCTCGCCCGCGCTGATCTGCGGGTCGTGGGCGGCGTCATCCTTGAGGAAGAACTCGACCAGGGGCGGCTCGAAGGGCTGGCCCTCGGCCACCTCGGGGTGGCGGCGCAGGTAGGAGCCGGTGGCGAGGCGGCGCATCACCACCTCCAGGGGCAGCATCGCGCAGCGGCGCACGACGGTGAGGTGGTCGGCGGGGGCGCTCACAACGTGGGTGGCGATGCCCTCGCGCTCCAGGTACGCGAACACATTGGCGGCGGTGCGCCCGGCGATCGCGCCCTTGCCCGCGATCTCGCTGCGCCGCGCCCCGTCGCCGGCGGTGATGCCATCCTTGTGGAAGAGCACCACCAGGCCTGGGTCATCCGGGTGGGCGTAGATAACTTTGGTCTTGCCCTCGGCAAGGATTGTCCCTAGCTGCATGGCTGTATCCTCCCTACCGCTCTAAGCTGGGCGAGCTGCGCTCGCCCAGCTTAGAGCATTATCTCCATCTCGTGCTGCTCATCGGCCACGACGAAACCGGCCCGGTAGAATGCCGCCGTGAGCGGGCTCTCGGCGGGCTCGTTGATGCTGATCAGGCTGCGGGCCTGGGGCTGGAGGCCGCGCAGCAGGGCGTGGGCGCTCGCCGCATCGCGGGCGCCCAGGTCGGCGATGCGCGTGCTCGCGACGTCGCCGGAGACCAGGGCGTAGGCGGCGGGGCCGCCGGGGC
>JBAXES010000365.1:0-4908 GCA_037140315.1 Chloroflexales bacterium | reverse complement strand
GCAGCGGGTAGGATTTACCGCTATACCACGAGAGTGTTCCCAGCAGCCCACCGGCGACGCGGGCGAAGGTCGGCAGCGTCCAGGCGCTTTTGCCTTGTTCGAGCCGCGAGAGCTGGGCGAAGTCGAAGTGGGCGGCGGCAGCAACCATCCGTAGCGACGCTTGAGGCTGGTAGCGTTCCAGTTCAGCGCGCAATGTGCGCATACGGCCCGCGTGATCAACCCAGCCCGGTGCCCATGCGCCATCATCGGTGCTGCTGACGCCGCTTGGCGTCGCTATCGTCCTGTTCGTCCAAACTGTCACGCAATCGCTCCTTGTGTTGGAAACCTATTCCTTGCACTATACCACCTCTATGTTTGATGACAAGGGACTTCGGTTGGAGAAAATGTTGTAAACTGGTATCAGTCAAATGTTGGAGAGTAGTATCCGCCTTCTGACTGATAAATGTTGTAGACTGGTATGCTATACTCCTCGTGTCGGGCAGCGAACCACACGAGACCGAGAATACGAAGATGGGGCGCGGGTCCGCTGGCCGTGGACACGCTGCTGAAGGCCGTGAGGCACCAGCGAGGGCGGGGTTCGATTCCCCGGCGCTCCACCATTGGTCACGTCGTATCTATCCACCCGTCGGGCCGGACGTGGGAGGGTTATCATGAACAGAGCCCCTCTCACACCTCCCTTGTCCGACGGCCATGCGCCGGGTAGCTCAGTGGTAGAGCACCTAACGCCGTCTTCCGCACCTTGCCCGGCTCCGGGCCGATGGGGGATGGTTACCGCTCCATAACGGGGATGTCGCGGGTTCGAGCCCCGCCCCGGCGCCACCACCTGTGTGCGACGTAGTGTAATGGCAGCACGCTACAAACCCATGCTCCGCGCCTTGCCTGACCTCGGGCCGATGGGGAATGGTTACCGCTGTGGACGGAGTAGCGCAGGTTCGATTCCTGCCGTCGCACCTCAGAAAGGAGACACGCCGATGAGCTACCTCCGCAAGACCGCCGCCACGCCACAGTCCGCGCCGCTGCCGGGCCAGGTGGCCAATAGCGCCGGCGGCTACAGCTACCCGGTGGACGACTGGGCGCGCATGGGCCGCTTCCTGGTGCTGGGCAGCGAGGGCGGCAGCTACTATGCCGCCGAGCGCGCCCTGACCCTGGAGGGCGCCCACGCCGTCGCGCGCTGCCTCGCTGAGGATGGCGCACGCACGGTGGCGGAGATCGTGGCGGTCAGCGTGGCCGGCCGGGCGCCCAAAAACGACCCGGCCCTGTTCGCCCTGGCCATGGCCGCCACCGCCGAGGCCGGCGAGACCCGCCGTGCCGCCCTGGCGGCCCTGCCCCAGGTCGCGCGCACCGGCACCCACCTGCTGCACTTCGCCGGCTACGTCCAGGCCCTGCGCGGCTGGGGCCGCGGCCTGCGCCGCGCCGTCGGGGCCTGGTTCCTCGACCAGCCCGCCGAGCGGCTGGTGCTCCAGGCAATCAAGTACCGCCAGCGCGACGGCTGGGCCCTGCGCGACCTGCTGCGCCTGGCACACCCGCAGACCGCCGACGCCCAGCGTAACGCCGTGCTGGGCTGGATCGTGCGCGGCTGGCCCGGCGTCGGCCCGGAGCCGCATCCCGACCCGGTGCTGCGCCAGCTCTGGGCCGTCGAGCAGCTCCAGCGCGCCGCGACCGCCGCCGAGGCGGCCCGCCTGATCGCCGCCTACGACCTGCCGCGCGAGGTGGTGCCGACGCAGCACCTGACGAGCCCGGAGGTCTGGGCGGCCCTGCTGGAGCGCATGCCCATGGAGGCGATGGTGCGCAACCTCGCCACCATGACCCGGGTCGGCCTGCTGGCCCCGCTCAGCCCGGCGGCCGCGACGGTGGCCGCGCGGCTGCGCGATGGCGCAGCTATCCGGCGCGCCCGCCTGCACCCGGTCAAGGTGCTGGCGGCCCAGCTGACCTACGCCGCTGGCCACGGCCAGCGCGGCAAGGGCACCTGGACGCCGGTGCCGGCGATCATCGACGCGCTGAACGACGCCTTTGAGCTGGCCTTCGGCGCCATCGAGCCGGCCGGCACGCGCCACCTGCTGGCCCTGGACGTATCCGGCTCGATGGGGGCCGGTATGATCGCGGGGGTGCCCGGCCTGACCCCGCGGGTGGGCGCGGCGGCGATGAGCCTGATCACGGCGCGGACTGAGCCGGCCGTCCACACCATGGCGTTCAGCCACAAGCTGGTGCCGCTGGCGCTCACGCCCCGGCAGCGGCTCGACGACGTGGTCAAGCTGACCAGCGGCCTGCCCTTCGGCGGCACCGACTGCGCGCTGCCGATGCTCTGGGCGCTGGAGCAGAAGGTGGCGGTGGACACCTTCGTGGTCTACACCGACAGCGAGACCTGGTTCGGCAGCGTCCACCCGGCGGAGGCCCTGCGGCGCTACCGCCAGCAGATGGGCATCCCGGCCAAGCTCATCGTCGTCGGCATGGTCGCCAACAGCTTCAGCATCGCCGACGCGAAGGATGGCGGCATGCTCGACGTGGTCGGCTTCGACACCGCCGCGCCGCAGGTGATGCGCGACTTCAGCGCGGCGGGGTAGGCGCTGAATGCCAGGGAGCGCCGCGCGCTCCCTGGCGTTCCGTGCGATCCCTCCTCGCCTGGCGCACCGATCCGCTTACTCCTCTGACGCGTCGCCGACCACCGGCCGACTGGCACCGCAGTTCCAGCAGTCGGTGAACTGCGGATCGAGGTGCTCGCCGCACCTCGGACAGCGCCACGGCGTCGCGCCCGTGGTGGCGGGCTGACTCTGCAGGAACTCCTGGATCAGCGCCTCCGCGATGGCTGATGCATCGTCGGCTCGCTCCACTGATCGCGCCTCGCCCATCGCTGCGCCGCGCGTGTTCTCGCACGACGCGGTTCGCGGGGCGCTGGCCTCGTGCTACCATAGGGGTGGAGGTGTCGTCATGACTATGATCGCGATCAGCGAGGAGCCACCCCGGTGACCAACCCTGCCACCCGCCTGGAACGCGCCCGAGTCGCCCTGGAGGGCCTGTCGGTCGGCGACGCCTTTGGCGAGCGCTTCTTCGTCAACCCCGACATCGTCAGCAATTTGATCATGCATCGCGCCCTGCCCGCACCACCCTGGCCCTACACCGACGACACCGAGATGGCAGGGGAAATCGGAAAGCTGAAATCGGAAAGCTGAAATCGGAAAGCTGAAAGGAGGGCCAATGCAACCCTGGGATGTTGATATGCAACAACGAACCCAGACCTACGCCAACGCGGTGCTGGATGTTGTTGATCGCCTCCCTACAACGAGATCTGCGACGATCATCGCCAATCAGCTTGGTCGATCTGCCACATCGGTGATGGCTAATCATGCCGAAAGCACCCGTGCCCGCAGCACGGCAGACAAGATCGCCAAGCAGGGCATCTGCCTCCAAGAACTGCAAGAGAGCCACGCCTGGCTCTCGCTTCTCCGACTACGTCGCTATCTGGACGCGGAAATTGCAGACCGCCTCCTGGGAGAAACCGATGCGCTGATCGGCCTGTTTGTGAGCAGCATCAAGCGATTGGGGGAACGGTGAGTGCTCCGGCTTTCCGATTTCAGCTTTCCGATTTCAGCTTTTCTTGGGTGGCCTACTGCCTATGGTGCGCCGGCTCCTTCCTCACCGACTACGCGGCGGCGCTCTGGCACACCGCCAGCGGCCTGGGCGACATCGACACGAATTGTGCGATCGTCGGCGGCATCGTCGCGGCGCGGGTCGGGCTGGATGGTATCCCCGCCGAGTGGCGGCAGAGCCGCGAGCCGCTGCCGAACTGGCCCTTCGGCGACGGGTATGATGGACGCTGATGCACTGCGCCAGCAGCGTCTGGAGCGCGCCACCCTCGCGCTGACGGGCCTGGCCGTGGGCGACGCCCTGGGCGGCTTCTTCGAGTTCGCTGGCCGCAACGCCCGTCGGCGCATCGCCGAGCGCTGGCTGCCTAGCGCGCCCTGGCGCTGGACGGACGACACCCAGATGGCCGGGGCAGTGCTGGCAACGCTCCGCCAGGCTGGGGACATCGACCAGGATAAGCTGGCGACCGAGCTGGCCGCGCGCTATGAGCGTAGCCGAGGCTACGGGATGGCCACCCGCGCCATCCTGTCGCGCCTGCGCCGGGGAGCCGACTGGCGTGCGGAAGCCCCCGGGCTGTTCGGTGGGGCCGGCTCGTTTGGCAACGGCGCGGCATCGCGCGTCTCGCCGATCGGCGCCTACTTCGCTGACGACCTGGAGGCGGCCGTGGCCCACGCTGCGCGATCCGCGATCATCACCCACGCCCACCCCGAGGCGGTGGCCGGCGCGGTCGCGGTGGCCGTCGCGGCGGCGCTCACCTGGCAGCGACGCGCTCAGCCCGTTGCGCGACCGCAGCTCCTCGATCAGGTGATCGCCCAGACCCCACACAGCCTGGTGCGCGAGCGCCTGATCGTCGCCCGCGACCTCCCGCCGGAGACGACGGCCGAGGAGGCCGCCGCGCGGCTCGGCAGCGGCACCCAGGTCTCGTGCCAGGACACCGTGCCCTTCGCGCTCTGGTGCGCCACCGCGCCGAGCGCTTCGTTCCAGGCGGCGATCTGGCTGACCCTGAGCGGCCTCGGCGACTGCGACACTACCGCAGCCATTGTCGGCGGCATCGTCGTCCTCCGCACCGGCAGCGATGACATCCCGCCGGCGTGGCGCGCGGCCTGCGAGCCGCCGCCTAATGTCCACATCACCTGATATTCATCGTTGCGCTCGTCCAGCTTTGGTATGGTGGTGGGAACAGGACGCCGATCTCCGGCCGCCGTGATCGCGAGGACGCCGATGACCGGACCACGACCCTCCCACCCCCGCGCCTCCCTGCGTCGCCGGCTGGGCAGCTTCCTGCTCTTCCTGGTGCTGGCCGTCAACCTGCTGGCCTTCGTGCAGGCC
>JBAXES010000364.1:0-4950 GCA_037140315.1 Chloroflexales bacterium | reverse complement strand
GTCTACGCCATCGACCTGCCGGCGACTCGCCGTACCCCGGCAGGTCGATGGCGTAGACGGTGTGATCCTCGGCGAGGGTCACAAAGGCCCCCAGCCAGTGGCGCGATGACCCGCCCCAGCCGTGGATCAGCAGCAGCGGCGGGCCATCCCCGCCCGCCCGGTAGGCCAGCCGCCCGGTCGGCAGGTCGATGTACTGTGGTGAGGGTATGTTCATAAATTCAACATTCACATTCAACTCTCAACATTCAACACTGTCCGCAGCGTGTGGCTCGCCCCCGGCGCCAGCTCCACCGTGTCGCCCGCGGCGTTGGCCGCCTCGATGCAGACCATTCCCGTGTACTCGTCGTCGGCGAAGTCGCTCATCGCGCGGGCCTTCTCTGGCCCGGGATTCCAGACCACGGTGGTGCGGCTGCCCGCCTTCGCCACCGCGACCCGCCGGCCCAGGGCCGGGTCGCCGATCACGCAGGTGGCCGACGTGTCGAGGTAGACCCGGTCAACCTCGCCGCTGATCGTCACATCGCCGGCCTGGGTCTGCTCGCCGCCGCCCACCTTATCGAGGTAGCGCGCCCTGTCCAGCCCGCTGATCGCGATCCGGGCCACATCGCCCACGGCGAGGTAGCTGTGCAGCGCCCCGCTGCACGTGAAGGTCGCATCGCCGGTGTTGCGCGCCGTCAGGGCGATGTCGAGGGCCGCGCCGACCCGCACCGTCAGCTCCAGGTCGAAGGCGTGCGGCCAGAGGGCCCGGGTATACTCGTCATCGCACAGGCCCAGGCGCGCCCAGGTCAGATCGCCCTCGGCCCCCGTCGCGCGCAGCTCCCACATCGCCGTGCGCGCGAATCCGTGCTGCGGCCTAGCCGGGTCGCGCGGGTGCGGGCCGAACCACGGCCAGCAGACCGGCACGCCGCCGCGCACCGCCTTGCCCGGCGCGTAGATCGCCGCGCGGCTGACCCAGAGCACCGGCGGGTCGCCCGCGCGGCCGTAGCGCAGCACGTGGCCGCCCTGCAGCGCGATCTCAGCCCGCGCGCCCGCCGCGTCCAGCAGCAGGTGCGGCAGCTCGCCCGGCCCGGCCACGATCTGTGCCCGGCCGGGGATGGTGAAGCGCTCAATCGTGTCCACGGCTTATCTCCTCGCTAAGACAAGGTTTCAGCGTACGTTACCGTTCAGGCCATTGCACTGCATCAGGATGCGGTATCTCTGTTCTCTGTTCCCTGTTCCCTGCTCTCTGTTCTCTGTTCCCTGTTCCCTGTAACGCTGTCTAAGAACAGATCAACCTCATCCCGGCGCGGCGGGTCGGCCCCCGCGCGCGTGCAGGCGATCGCGGCCGCCGCCGCGCCGAAGCGCAGGGCCGCCATCAGCTCGGCCGCCGGCAGGGCCTCTATGGCCACCCGGCTCAGCGCCCCGCGCTCGGCCAGGGCCGCCAGGAACCCCGCGCTGAACGAGTCGCCCGCGCCCACGGTGTCGGCGACCTGCACCGTAAAGCTGGGCACCTCGACCCGCTCCACGCCACCGGGGCCGCGCCGCAGGGCCAGCACCCCGGCCCCGCCGCGGATCACGGTGATCAGGGCCGGGCCCTGGTCGAGCAGGCCGGTCGCGTAGTCGATGATATCGCTGCCGGGGGCCAGCCACGCGATGTCGGCCGCGCTGAGCTTGAGCAGGTCGCACAGGCCGATCGCGCGCTGCAGGGTGGCCCGGTAGGCCGGCGCGTCGGCGATCACCGCCGGGCGCACGTTCGGGTCGAGCGAGATCAGCGCCCGCCCGCGCAGCCCCGCCGCAGCGGCCAGGGCGGCGGCCGGCGTGCTGCCGCGCAGCAGGCTGATCCCGCCGAAGTGCAGCAGGGCCGTCTGCGCATAGAATGCCACCGGCAGGTCGGTCGGCTCCAGCTGGGTGTCGGCCGCGCCGTCGCCGTAGAAGGTGAAGACCGGCTCGCCGTCCTCGGTCGCCACGAAGGCCAGGGTCGTCGGCGAGCCGTGGGCCGTGGCCAGGAACGTGTCATCGATCCCCT
Organism: Chloroflexales bacterium; assembly: GCA_037140315.1. Taxonomy (GTDB): domain Bacteria; phylum Chloroflexota; class Chloroflexia; order Chloroflexales; family Chloroflexaceae; genus Oscillochloris. The sequence goes on along the minus strand of JBAXES010000364.1, from coordinate 2,948 downwards.
CGGCGCGCACCGCCCGGCGCAGCCTGCGCCCGAAGAAGTCGTCGCCCACCTTGCTCACAAAGCCGGTCGGCTGGCCGAGCCGGGCCATCCCTACGGCCACGTTGTATGGCCCGCCGCCGGGGTGCATGGTGAACCCCGTCACCTCGCCGCCCGCCTCCACCGGCAGAAAGTCGAACAGGATCTCGCCCAGGCTGGTGAGTCTCCGCCGCATCGCGCCCTCCATCGCCATCACGGTCGCCTGAGCGGTATTATACGCGCAGAGCGGGGTACATTTTATGCCGCGCCCCTCGGCTATCGACTGCTCGCATCTCCCGCTCCAACGCTATCGGAGGCCCGTAACGTCGAGCTTGCCCCCTGCCAGATCGTCACCCGGTTGCGCCCAGCGTGTTTGGATCGGTACAGGGCCTGGTCGGCCTTGCTGATCAGCTCCTCTGCGCGGCGCATCGCCGCCACAGATCACGTATAATCGGCGCTATGGCTGATACGCCCATCGACCCGCGCGCCCGGCTGCTGCGCTTCGATAGCCCCGCCCTTGGCGTCGCCAGGGGCGCGTATGTCTACCTGCCTGCCGAGTATGCCCAGGGCGAGGGGCGGTTCCCCACGCTCTACCTGCTGCGCGGCCACGAGCGTGAATGGGTCAACCCCCGCGAGGACGCCAGCCGCCGCGGCACAACAGTGATCGATGCCTACGAGCTGCTCCGCGCCGCCGACACCATCGGCCCGATGATCCTGGTGATGCCGGGCATGTCCAGCGACGATAACACGATCCCCGGCATGCTCACCGACTTCCGCCAGCCCGAGCGCGCCGCCGATGTCCCCGGGGTTGGCAGCGGGCGTTTCCAGCGCTTCTTCTTCGATGATCTCATCCCGATAATCGACCGCAGCCTGCGCACCATCCCCGCCGCCCGCGCCGTGTCTGGGTTCTCCCTCGGCGGCTATATGGCCGTCAAGGCCGCCGCGCTCCGCCCCGATCTATTTGTCAGCGTCAGCGTCTTCGACGCCGCGATCCCCTACGCCAGCGACTACGGGCGGGCCGTGCGGCCCGGCGATAGCATCTTCGCCATGCCTATGTTCGACCCGGCCCTCGGCGTACCGCGCGACCCCGCGCACCTCGCCGCACAGAACCCGGTCACGCTGCTGATGCGCGCTGACCCAGGCGCGATCCGCCGCATCACCTGGGCCGTCCAGTACGGCCCCGAGCATATCGAGCCGTGGGGCTCGAACTTCTACCGGGGCGAGTTTCTGCTGCGCGCCCTGCGCAGCCTCGGCGTGCGAAATGCCGCGCCCATCGCCGCCCTGCCCGACGGCCAGCACACCTGGCAGATCGCTGACCGTCACATCGAGCAGACGCTGCCCATCCACTGGGGGGCGATGAGAAATGTTGAATGCTGAAGGTTGGATGTTGAATGTCGATCCACATTCAACATTCAACGCTTGCTGCTATCCGGCGGGGTGGCAGGCATTGGCAGCAGCGGCGCGAGTGGGTTCACTAGCCGGTCCACAATCGCACCCAGGCGCTGGAACTGCGGGCCGAGCTCGGTCTGTGCCAGGGGGATGCTCACCGGCACATCGAGCTGCACCGGGATGGTCACGCTATCGAGCGGGATGTTCATCTTGAGGGCGATCTTGAGTGGTGTGCCCTCGGGGAGGGTCAGGTTGATGTTGTTGGCGCGCAGGAGGTTGCCGTTGCCCAGGTCGATATCGGCACCGCTCAGCACAAGCGGCACCGCGCTCGTCAGCCGAACCTCCGTCACCTGATCAACCGGGACAAAGATACCCTTGCCCGCCAGCGAGAGCGGCTGGCTCAGCGGGATCGTGGTCTTGATCGTCGCCCCTTCAAGCTTCACCACCACATCCTGTAGCTCGGAGAGGTTGTTGGCGGCGAATCCCCGCGCATTGCCGCCCAGATCCACGACCTGGCCCCGGTTGGAGAGCAGCAGCCCTGCCACTACGCCGAGCATAATCAGCAGGACGACGTTGATCAGGAACGATGTCCAGATCATGGCCTTGTAGAGGGGTGGGAGGCGAGCGTAGCGCCTGGTGGTAGGTCCGCTCTGGCGGGCTGCGTCGCTCTCGGGGGTTGCCAGGGCGACGTGCGTCTGCTCAGCCATGCCTTCCTCCTTATTTATGCCTATCGTCTATCGTATAGCGCATCATACCACGCAGATATGTAGATTCAAGGACTCACTCCCACCCCCGCCGGAGGCGCTATGCGCTGCCGAAGTGGCGCAGGGCCAGGCGCAGGCGCTGCTCCAGATCCTCCGGCGCGTCGGCGGGCAGCGCGCCGATGGCCGAGGCGGCCTCGGCACCGCTGTAGCCAAGGCTCACCAGCAGGTCGGCCAGGTCGCTGTTCATCGACATGGCCGCTGGGGTCGCCCCCGCCGCAGGTGCCGGGAGGCCCTTGAGGTCGATCTTGCCCTTCAGCTCAAGCACCAGGCGCTCGGCCGTCTTCTTGCCGATGCCGGGCACCCGCGAGAGCCGGGCCGTGTCGCCCTGGGCCACCGCCGTGCGGATCTCGTCGGGCTGGCCGGATGAGAGCAGGCTCATGGCCACCTTCGGCCCGACCCCGCTCACCGTGATCAGGCTCTCGAACAGCGCCCGCTGCGCCACCGTCGAGAACCCGTAGAGCGTCATCGAGTCCTCGCGGACGATCATCTGTGTATGGAGGAAGATCGGCTCGCCCTCGGCCCCGGCCGCGCCCAGCACCGTGCGCGGCGCGTAGACAAGCCAGCCGACTCCGCCCGTCTCGACCACGAGGTGATCGACGCCAATGTGGATGAGCGTGCCGCGCAGTGATGCGATCATGAGGCAATCCTTTGATAACCAGCCTGCGCCGCAGATTATACCATCCTGGGGCTGCGGGCCCCAGATCCTCTCTGAATCTTCAGAAGAATGGGTGCAGGCATGAGTTGTCAGGCAGCCGCAGGTGCAGCCTCAGCGAGTGCCTC
>JBAXES010000363.1:0-4976 GCA_037140315.1 Chloroflexales bacterium | reverse complement strand
TGGGCTGTTTGAGCAGCTGCTTGGGGATGTCGGCCAGGAAGCGCGTGGGCGTGCTGACGTTCACCCGGCCGTAGCTGACGCGGCGGAAGGCGTAGCACAGGTAGAGCCGCTGGCGCGCCCTGGTCATGCCCACGTAGAGCAGGCGACGCTCCTCCTCCACCTTGTCGCGGTCGTCGCTTGAGCGGCTGTGGGGCAGCAGCCCCTCCTCCATGCCGACCAAGAAGACGGCGGGGTACTCCAGGCCCTTGGCCTGATGCAGAGTGATGCAGGTCACCGCGTCGGCCTTGCCGTCCATCTTGTCCACCTCGGCCACCAGGGCGATCTCCTCCAGGTAGGTGGGCAGCTGGCTCTCGATCGGCAGGCCGCCGTACTCGGCCGCCACGTTGCGCAGCTCCTGCACGTTGCTCCAGCGGTCCTCGGCCTCCTCGGCGTCGTAGTCCTTCAGCAGGGCCGCGCGCACGTCCATGCGGCCCAGGATCAGGTCGATCAGCTCGATCAGCGGCAGCTCGGCCCGCGCGGCGATCAGCCCGTCGATACCGGCCAGGAAGCTGAGCAGGGCACCCTTCGTGCGCGCGCTGAGGGACGAGGGCGTGTCCGACTCGAGCTCGCGCAGGGCCTGGAAGACCGGCACGCCCAGCTCGATGGCCCAGCGCAGCAGCTCGGCCTCGGTGCGCTCGCCGATGCCCCGGCCCGGCCAGTTCAGCACCCGCCCCAGGCTGACGCTGTCGTAGGGGTTGTAGGCCAGGCGCAGGTAGGCCAGCACGTCCTTGATCTCCTTGCGCTCGTAGAAGCGCGTGCCGCCGACGATCTGGTAGCGCACCCCGCGGGCGATCAGGGACTCCTCCAGGGCGCGCGACTGGGCGTTCATGCGGTACATCACCGCGCAGTCGCCGTAGCGGTAGTCGCCGGAGGCCACCAGGCGGGCGATCTCGTCGGCGACGAAGTTCGCCTCCTCGTCCTGGTCGTAGCCCTCGTGCAGGCTCACCTGAAGCCCGGCGCCGTTCTCGGTCCAGAGCTTCTTGACGTGCTTCTTCTTGCCGCCCCCGGCGATCACCGCCTGGGCCGCGTCGAGGATGGCCTGGGTGCTACGGTAGTTCTGCTCCAGCAGAATCACCTGGGCGTCGGGGTAGTCCTGCTCGAACTGCAGGATGTTGCGGATGTCGGCACCGCGCCAGCCATAGACCGACTGGTCGTCATCGCCCACGGCGAACAGGTTGCGCCGCCCGCCCGCGAGCTGGCGCACCAGCGTGTACTGGACGCGGTTGGTGTCCTGGTACTCGTCCACCAGCAGGTAGGCGTAGCGCTCCTGGTATCTGGCCAGCACCTCGGGGAACAGCTCGAAGATGTGGACCATCTCGACCAGCAGGTCGTCGAAGTCGAGGGCGTTGCTCTCGCGCAGCAGCTTCTGGTAGCGCTCGTAGCAGCGCGCGGCGATCTCGTCGGCGTAGGTGCGGTTGAGCCGGGCGAACTCGGCGGGCGAGACCAGCTCGTTCTTGGCGCTGGAGATGCGGGCGTGGATGGCCCGCGGCGGGTTCTTCTTCTCGTCGAGGTTCAGCTCGCGGAGGACGCGGCGCATGAGCCGCTCCTGGTCGTCGCTATCGTAGATCGCGAAATCACGCTCACGCCCAAGGTGGACGATATCGCGGCGCAGGAAGCGCGCGCACAGGCTGTGGAAGGTACCGGCGGTGAGGGCGTGGGCGTCGGCGGGGCCGACCAGGGCGTCCAGGCGCTCGCGCATCTCACGGGAGGCCTTGTTGGTGAAGGTGACCGCCAGGATGCTGTAGGGGTCGACGCCGACCTCACGGATCAGGTAGGCGATGCGGTGGGTGAGCACGCGGGTCTTGCCGCTGCCCGGCCCGGCCAGCACCAGCACCGGCCCGTCGACCGCCTCGACGGCGCGGCGCTGGGCGGGGTTCAGCCCGCTAAAGAGATCTTCGGCCATTATTCTCTCCCCCCTGGCTGTCTGGCGAACGCCTGTGCCGGCCCCTCGCAATGGTAGAGGCTAGGGGCGGGGATGTCAAGGCAGGGTGAGGCCCGGAGGCCCTCACCGCCGGGGGTTCAGCCCCCCGACAGGCGGCAGCGCACAGCGTTCTGCATTTCGTGGGAGCGACGTCGCCGCTCACATGCCCGCGGATTACGCTTCGCGGGCCTGGGGTCCGAGCAGCGCCCGCACGGCGGGCAGCAGCTCGGCATGAGGCAGCTTGATCGCCGCGCCGCCGCGCGGCGGGCCAGATCGGCAACGGCCTCCTCGTGGGTCGGCGCCACGACGAGGGGCCGACCGGCACGGTCGGCCACGCGCAGCATCAGCGGGCCGTACTCCTGGTAGCGACCGGTGGCATCCCAGAGGGCGGCGGGCTGGACGACGGGCGTGCGGAACTCCTGGCCGCCGACGCGGGCCAGCTCAGCGTGCATGATCGCCTCGATGCGGCGGGCGGCGGCCATGCCAAGAGGCAGCAGGGCATAGCTGCCAGGGGCGATGGCGCGGGCGAGTCCGGCCCGCAGGGCGAACGGTGTCCGGCGTGCTCAGCCTCGGCCGGCGCGTCGCGCAGGGTGCGACCGAGTAGATTTGATAGACGCATCGCTATTCCTCCATACCAGCCAACGCAGTAACGGAGGGTAGCACGGCATGCAGCCAGCGTCAACATCGCATACATGCACGGTGAGGGTGTGGGAGAGCTGCGCTCTCCCATAAGAAAATTTGTTCTGCTGCGGGGTGGCGTAGCCGCGCCGCAGCAGAACCAGTGCAGCATGTGCCTGCTGGGCACAAAATCGCATATATTTAGGATCAGTCAAGATTTGGTATAATGCGGCCAGGGGAGCGGATCTCTTTGTGGAGGCTTTACCTGATGAAGCTGCTCATCTTCGTGACAGAGGACGCTCACGCCGATAACACCGTAGACGCACTGGTCGAGCAGGGCCTGCGGGTCACGCGGCTGGCCACCACCGGGGGCTTCCTCCGCCGCGGCAACACCACCCTGCTCGTCGGAGTGGAGGATAACCAGGTCGAGCGCACCATCGGCATCGTCAAGAAGTCCGCGCCCGGAGCACTGTCCCTGACCATGGATCTCGAGCGCTACGAGCGACTATGACCAATGTTGAATGTTGAATGTTGAATGCTGAATGTAAAAGCGCAGGCACATTCAGTATTCAACATTCAACATTCAACATTATGAGACTCCTCTACGTCGCCGCCGGCATCCCCGTCCCCGGCGCCCTCGGCGGCAGCACCCACGCCTACGAGGTGGCCAAGGGCCTCGCCGTCCTCGGCCACGAGGTACACCTGGTGGCGGCCGGCGACGGGCCGTCGCCGCGTCAGCTCGCTGGCTTCACCCTCTACCAGCGGCGCACGCCCAAGGCCCTGAGCATCCTGGACGCCTGGCCCGTGCTGCGGCTAGCCCGCGCCGTCCGCCCCGACGCGATCATCGAGCGCTACTACAACTTCGCCGGCGCGGGGATGGTCGCCGCCCGCCGCCTCGGCGTGCCCAGCCTGCTGGAGGTCAACGCCCTGATGGTGGACCCGCCGGAGGTGCGCAAGCGCCGGATCGACGACGCCATCGGCGGCCCCATGCGCCGCTACGCCGAGCTGCAGTGCCGCTGGGCCGCGCGCATCGTCACCCCGCTGCACACCACCGTGCCCGCCGGCGTCCCGCGCGACAAGATCGTCGAGCTGCCCTGGGGCGCCGACGTCGAGCGCTTCACGCCGGCGGATCGCACCGATCTGGATCGCGGCCTGCGGCCGCCGAACGTGGTCTTCATGGGGTCTTTTAGGGCGTGGCACGGCGTCACGGATGGCGTGCGGGCCGCCCTGCGGCTCATGGACGCCGGCCACAGCCTCCAGATGACCATGATCGGCGACGGGCCGGAGCGCGCCGCCGCCGAGGCCCTGGCCGCCGGCAGGCCCGGCCGCTTCCGCTTCCTGGGGGCCATCCCCTACGCCCAGGTGCCGGCCGAGCTGGCCAGGGCCGACCTGGGGGTGGCGCCCTTCACCACCGCGCCGCACCCGGCCCTGCGCGCCGCCGGCTTCTTCTGGTCGCCGCTGAAGATCTACGAGTACATGGCGGCCGGGCTGCCCGTCGTCACCGCCGACATCCCGCCGCTCAGCACGGTGATCCGCGACGGCCAGGAGGGCGCGCTCTACCCCGAGGGCGATGTGCCCGCCCTCGCCGCCGCGATCGCCCGCGTGCTGGAGCGCCCGGCCGCCGCGCGCGCCATGGGCGATCGCGCCCGCGAGCGGGTGGTGGCCGGCTACTCGTGGCAGCGCCACTGCGCCGAGCTGGAGCGCATCCTGCGCGAGATGATCACGAAAACCGATCAAATATTGAGCTGAGGTTGCCAGCGTTGCTGGCAACCTCAGCTCAATATTTGATCGGTTTGAACAGATCTGGTCAACATTGCCAGCTTTGCTGGCAATGTTGACCAGACGCATGATTATTTCGAGGGCCTGCGGCCCTCCATCGCCCGCCCGGCGGCCGCCTCGCCGCTGAGGATGGCCCCCTCGACGAAGGGGCCGCCCAGGTAGTCGCCGGCGAAGGCCAGGCCGGGCGGGTCCATCTCGCTGGCGGCGAAGGCCTGGAGCCGCCGGAAGTGGCCGACCTCAAACTCGGGCAGGGCCTCGGGGCAGCGGTAGAGCCGCTGAAAGGCCGCCTGCGGCGTCGGGTCGTAGCGCGGGGCCAGGCGGCGCAGCTCCGCGAGCATCAGCCCGATCAGCGTCTTGTCGTCGCACTGGCGCAGGGCGGCCATCGCCGGGCCGGACAGATGCAGCGCCAGGGTGTCGCGGCCATGCGGCGCGGACGATGCGCTCCTGACCGCCTGGATGGTGGCCGAGGCCAGGAGGGCCGACTCGCGGCGGGGGAAGAGCAGGCCGTAGAAGTCGTGCGGCAGCGGCCCGCAGGTGCCGGTGGCCAGCAGGGCCATCGACGAGTAGCGCACCCCCCGGAAGAGGGCCAGCCGCTCAGCGCCCAGCCACGGCATCAGGC
>JBAXES010000362.1:0-5027 GCA_037140315.1 Chloroflexales bacterium | reverse complement strand
ACCACGCTGCTGGCGATCCTCGCCGCCTGCGGCGGGCGCGCCGCCGCAGGCGGCGAGGATCGCCAGCAGCATGGTCGTCAGCAGGGCGATGGCGGCGTGATGCCGCCACATGGGTGTCCCTAGTCGCATGAGGTAGGTCCTTTCCGGTAGAGGTGTCTGTCCCAGGAGCAAGCCCGAGGGCCGGGCGGCCCGCGGCGTAGACGCCAGCGGCGAAAGCGCCGGGCGGTATACGTGACCCGTAAGGGTGCAGGCAAGATCAGTGCCAAGCGGCACACGCGATAGACTGCGTTAATGGAGATTTAATAACTATAACAGATCGGCTAGGGGGCGTCAATGCGCTATAACCGCGCTGGATCTGCTGCATTGTCGAGCAGCTGCGCGTAAAGATTCTCCATCATTTCGGGACATCCGGCAAAGTGCGTGAAATACCCCAGCTCATAAATATTCTTCAGCGCGGCGTCCTGGGCTTTAGAGCGTCTATCATTGGCGTTCAGATGTAATTCGCGCCTGATTTTGTTCGCCACCCTTGTGAAGATTGATGGTCGAGCGCTGCTATAAAACAAGAATGGGTAGAATGCGGCGATCACATCCCCCACGCAGAGGTTGAACTGGGGCGAGATCCAGTGAACCAGGTCATGCTTGACAAGCTCGTATGAGAGCGCGGGCATCTCGTAGTTCCCCTCGGCACGCTTCGTCTCGTCCTCATAGTGGTAGTAGATATGCTCAAACAGCTCCCGATGGTTTTTGGGCGAGCAGGTGAAGACCCCCGTCTGCACAAGCCGGTCGAGCTCGCCGCCTGGGATGCCGCGATTCTCGTAGTACAGGCCCGGAGAGATATTGTCCACGTAGCTCACGCCCAAAGACCTCCAGCGGCTATACTTTCTCTGGAGCGCGATCGCGTGTATCGCTTGGGAGGGGAAGGAGTAGGCATCCGCCGCCCCAACTTTCTCGACGGGGACTGCGTCGATGATATCGGGAGCGTGCTGGTTATTGATCATCACATCGGTGTCTGCCCAGACAACCCGCTCGTATCGCCCCGACCACTCTTGTGAGAGGATGAGCAGCTTCTGCCAGGCGGGCGAGCGTTCCCTGCCCCTTGGCGAGTTATCGAGGGGTTCGGTGATGACGATCAGGTCGTAGGCGAACTTCTCGCAGTACCTTCTCCAGACATCCCTACCGTAGCGCTCGAACATCTTCTCGTACCTGCTCCCTACGGCAAGGGTGACCAGCGCCTTTCTGTTGCGATCGGTTGACATCATGCTCACCTGCGTATTCTTTTGGCGAGAGGCTCAATAACCGAGCAGCGTAGCCGCGGCGCGCAGCACCTGAGCGAGCTGAATGCGGTCCATGCACTCGACGGGGACGGTGCGGCGCGGGCAGACGTCGAAGCTGCTGCACGGGCTGCAGGACAGGTCGGCGCGCAGCACCACATTGTGCGCCGGGTCGCCCCAGGGTCCGAAGCGCCCGGGGTCGCTCGGCCCGAAGAGGTGGAGCGTCGGGGCGCCCTGGCTGACGGCGATATGCAGCGGCCCGGTGTCGCCGCCGACAACCAGGGCGGCGCAGCCGAGCAGAGCGGCCAGCTGGCCAACGCCGGTGGCCCCGGCGACGCTCAGGGCGGGGCGGCGCATCAGGTCGGCCACCTGGGCGGCCAGTGGGGCCTCGGCGGGCCCGCCGGTGAGCACGACGCGCAGGCCCCGGGCGGCCAGGGCGTCGGCCAGGGCGGCCCAGCGATCGGGCGGCCAGGCCTTGGTCGGCCCGCTCGCGCCGGGGTGGACGGCCACGAATCTCTCGCCGGGGGCGAGGTGCCGCGCGATCCACTGCTCGGCCCAGGCCTGATCATTCGCGGATGGCTCGAAGCGGAGCTGATCCTTCACACGCAGTGGCTCAGCAGCGGAGCTATTGAGCCGCTGCGTGTGAAGGAACACCCCCACCACATCCAGGCTCTGCCGGCTGACGTGCTCGGCGGGGTCGTAAGGCAGGGCGTCGGTGAGGAAGGGCGCGCAGAGCGGGTGGGCGTGGCCGACGCGGCGGGGGATGCCGGCCAGGGCGACCAGGGCCGCGCCCCACCAGTGGTCGTCGCGCAGGAGCAGGGCGGCGTCATAGTCGTAGCGGCGCAGGAGGGCGGCGTAGCGCAGCAGCAGCCAGTAGGGGCGCAGCAGGCTCAGGCGCGGGCCGCCGGTGCGGCTGAAGGCGGGGAAGGGCAGATCGAGCAGCGCGTCGAGGTCCGGGTTGCCGGCCCAGATCACGCGCGACCACGGGCCGACCAGGCCGGTGATGCGGGCATCGGGGAGGCCCTGGCGCAGCGCGCGCAGGGCCGGCGTGGCCAGCAGCAGGTCGCCAAGGGCGTCGGGCTTGAGGACAAGCACGCGACGGATCGGTGATCTGGGGTGGGCGCCGAGCCTTGCCATGAAAGCCAGTGCGCGGAGAAAAAGAAGCTTCATGAGTAATGTTGAATGCTGAAGGTTGAATGTTGAATGCTTGTAATTCAACATTCAACATGCAGCATTCAACATTTAGAACAGCATCGCGCCCGACTCGCGGGCGAGCTGGCGCAGGCGCTCGCCGGCGGGCTTATTACCACGCTTCTCCTCCTGATCGGCCAGGGCGTTGAGCTGCTTGACGAGGTCTGGCGTGATCTTGGCCACGCTCTTGCGCAGCAGCCTGGTGGCCTCCTGGGGCGTCTCAAGGAGCATCAGCTCGTTGATGAAGCGATCCTCGGGCGAGAGGCGATCCTGGATAATCCCCACGGCCGCCTCGCCCAGGGCGTCGAGCTGGACGGCCAGATCCTCCTCGCCGGCGCGCTGGGCGGCGCCGATATTGGCCGAGAGCACCATGAGGAAGGCCTCGCCGACATCGGCGGCGCGGGCGTGGAGGGCGGCCATCGGGTCCTCGGCGGTCAGCACCTCGCGCAGCAGGCTGCTGCCGGACTCAAACATCTCCTGGGCCTGGCGGTCGAGCTCTTCGACCATGTCGAGAATGCGGGTGCGGCGGGCGGACAGCGCCTCGGCCTCGGACGTCTGGCCGGCGGCCTCATGCCGCTCGATCCGGTCAGTCCACGCCTGAAAGAAGCCGTAGTCGATGAAGGCCCGCAGCTCGGCCACCGTCTCCTCAAGCTCCTCGTCGGGCGCGGAGGCCAGGCGATCCAGGGCGGCGGCGAGCTCGGCGTCCTCCTCGGCGCTCGAGTCGGGGGCGTCGAACTCCTCGGCCAGCTGGTCGCGCACCTGCTCCAGAAGCGCCCGCGACTCGGCCTGGCTGGGCGGGGTCGAGCCGATAAAGGCGTCGAGGGTGGCGAAGAACCCGGGGGTCAGCTCGGCGCGGTTGGCGGCGACCACCTCGTCGAAGCCCACGCCATCGGCGGCGGCGCCGGCCAGCTGGCTGATCAGCTCAACGCGGCGGCGCTGGGCGTCGAGCATCTCGCGCGAGATCCCGTCGGCCTCCAGGACCGTGTCCATCAGCGAGGTGAGCGTCAGGAAGCGGCGCGGGTTCAGGAGGTAGGCGCGCGGAGCGTTCGGGGGCAGCGACTTCATGATGAAGCTGGTGGCCTCACCGACGAAGCGCTCCTGCTCGCTCGGCGGGGCGTTCAGCTCCGCCGGGAAGTAGACCAGGCAGAGCTGCTTGGCGGCGTCGTGGTAGATCAGCGGCGTGCCGAGCATGCTGGCCATCTGACAGTTCGGGCAGACGGCCACGTTCAGCTGGCCGCTCAGCAGGGCCTGCTTCAGCTCGGGCTGCTGGGTCACATCAATCAGTGTATAGATACCGGCGCGGAAGGGCGTGCCGCACGAAGGGCAGGTCAGCTGCACCGGCTGGGGGGCAACAGGGGGCATGTCGGTCTCCAATGATGGCGGGTACTGTCTCGAGGCTGATTATACCAGACGGTTTCCTTCAAAGATTTCTCTGGCGCTAGGCGGAGCGCCGCCCCACCACGGCGAAGAGCGGGTCGCTCAGCCAGCGGTGCGGCGAGCGGTCGAGCCCGCGGATGTCGGTGAAGCGATCAGAGCGGGCGAAGTACTGCTTCACCAGGGCCACGTGCTGGGCGTCGCTCGTGCTGACCCAGATCTGCACGGCCTTGCTGGGGAAGCAGCGGTTCGAGAAGGTGACGATAAAGGGCGCGCCGGGCCTGAGCACCCGCCCGATCTCGACGAAGACCTCGATCGGGCGGGTGAGGTACTGCACCGAGACCGTGCAGACTGCGGCGTCGAACGAGGCGTCGGGGAAGCCCAGCGCGGGCGTGGTGTTGAGGTCGTGGACAAGGTACTGATCGAGCCGATCGTTCAGCCGCAGCTCCTCCTCGTTCAGGCCCAGGCCGACGACGTGGCTCACCAGGAGGTCGGCGGGGAGATGGCTGTGGTAGCTGCTCATCAGGTCGAGGATGCGGCCGCCGGGCGGCAGCTCCTCGCGGAAGAGCTGGCCGATGGCGAGGCAGGCCGGCTCGTCGATGTGGGCGGTGAGGCGGGGGTAGAGGTAGAAGTGCCGATCATCGCTCTCGTCGTAGCGTCTGAAGTAGTCCGGCGGGAAACAGTTCTCAAGACGCAACGTTGCTCTCCTTCTTTATCTTTGACAATGGCTGGCGGCTTCGCCGCCAGCCATTGTCAAAGATAGGTTCTCGGCGGCGGCCGCGCCACCTCCGAACCCCCCGCCGAAAATTGCTGTTATAGTATAGGCTCAGTTTTCTCTGGGGCGCAAGTGAGGAGCGAGCTATGAAGGCGATCCGCATCCATGAGACAGGCGGGCCGGAGGTGATGCGCTACGAGGATGTGGCCACGCCCGAGCCGGGGCCGGGGCAGGTGCGCGTGAGGGTGGCGGCCACCGGCCTGAACTATATTGAGACCTACCACCGCACCGGGCTCTACCCGCTGCCGTTGCCCTTCACCCCTGGCGGCGAGTTCGCTGGCACGGTGGACGCCATCGGCGCGGGGGTGGGCGGACTCGCCCTGGGCGACCGGGTGGCCACCGCGTCGGGCGCGGGCGGCTACGCCGAGTACGCCCTGGCCCCCGCCGACAAGGTGGTGCGGGTGCCCTAGGGCGTG